>NZ_JBFUGT010000063.1:0-33078 GCF_056402775.1 Rhodococcus sp. P3_B8 | reverse complement strand
GCCGGTCGCCGATCCGGCATCGACGCCCGGCACCCACGTTACAAAGAGACCTACCCAATTTCGGTTGGCCGTGTCCCYATCAGCGGTCCGTCGACGCCACCACACCCGGCGACACCACCCCCCGGATCATGCGAGAGACAGGGGCAAGGAGTCATACCGGGTCTGGCGACCGTAGCCCTTCTGTGAAGGACCGTGAATAAGGTAACGGGGGCCTGTCCAGGCGTGTGAGACCAGCCCGGGACTGCCTCGAGTGCGGTCGAGTTGTGGCGCCCGCCCGGTGCAACTCTCGAGACAGTTGAGAGGCGAGATGTAGTATCTCCCATAATTTGCCGATAACGATTGGTACGTCAACTACCTATCTGAACGTGAACTGTCCCAACAGCTTCCGTTCTCGGCGTTGCGCGAGCGTCTCGATAGCGGTCGGCCCATTTCTTGGCTGTTGCCGGTGAGCACTGGAACCGTTCGGAGGCACGGCGCAGCGGCCGATGTTCGTCGACGACGAGTCGGGCGAGGGCGGTGACCACACCGATACCCGAGGCCCTCGCCTACCTGCCACGCCGTTCACAACCTCCCTGGGAACTACATCTAGCGCAGCCGTTCGATCCCGATGAGTGCCATGCAGTCACGCTAGTGGTGCCCACATTCGTCTGCGCAGGCAAGAAGCCGCCGGCACCTGACGGTGTCAGCGGCTTCGCTTCCTTCCCAGGCGCGCTACGCAATGTAGGTCTGACCCGGTCGGGGGGTGACGGTGCCCGCCAGTGCGCCTCTCGGCAAGTGGTCGCTCGAAGCGACAAGTTTTCAATGTGACACCCGGGGCATTGGGGTCGAACACCGTCGAGTGTGTCAACGGTTCGCGGTGCAGCGGTATTCCCTTCCCTGACGGGCGGCTTCGAGAGGTGYGCTTCGGCTCGTCGGCGCGCAGACTGGAACCAGGAGGTCAGGAGGTTGTCATGCGATTATTGCGGGGCCTGCTCGACGTGGTGCTGGGCATTCTCACGGCTGTGCTCGGCACGGTGCTGGGCATTGTCGCGGCGGTCGTGTGGCTGGTCGGTGGGGTGCTCTGTGTGACGGTCATCCTGCTTCCTCTGGGCTTGCCCGTGGTGAGGCTCGCCCGCCGTCTCTTCACCCTCGCCAGGAAGCTGATGCACTTTCCCTGACGCGCAGCGTAAAGAAGATGAACGGTGCCTCACGGCTGAGCCGATCGAAGTGCTCGGGGGAGCGAGCGCGCACCGCCGCACAGGGTCGTGGCTCCGAAACGCGTTCGACGGTGAATCCTGCTGCGGTGAATGCGTCGAACATGGCGTGCAGCGGCCTGTGCCAGAACTTCATGTGGAAGGTCTCGCCGGACTTCACCCATTCCTCGGTGAACTCGTACGTTCCGAGATAGTCGCCCTCCCCGGCAAGCCTGAAGTCGACGAACGGGTGATGGGTCGAGATGACGCCGCACCCGCCTGGCACGAGTACCCGGCGAAACTCGGTCAACGGTCTCGACCAATCGTGGACGTAGTGCATGACCAACGAGGCGACGACGACATCGAAGGTCGATGACCGGATGGGCAACTGCTGGTTGAGGTCCGCCCGGATCAACGGCACGTCGGGCCGAGGCGCGTCCGGGCGATCGCGAGCAGACCCGTGCTGAGATCGACGCCGGTGACGGCAGCACCAGCGGCGGCGAGTGCGCGTGAGAGCGCACCGCTGCCGCACCCCGCATCCAGTACTTTCCGGCCTCCGACGTCTCCGACCAGCGCCAATGTCGCGGGTCGTTCGTGCAGGGCGTTGTACACGTTGTTCTCGATACCGGCGTCATACGCCGACGCGTACGTGTCGTAGTCGTTGAAGGTTGCCTCGATCTGATCATTGCGGATCGGAGTGGCCGCTGCGCCCCCACCGTCGCGGCAACTCTGGTTCCGCCCGGGCATCTCGCAATTCCAGCGGACTGAGACACTTCGCCAGTCCCATCTCGGCGAACGTGTCCGGACTCGGGCGGGACCTCCCGGAAATCGCTGGAACAGCATTGTATTGAAAACCTGCACGTTCTAGAATTGGGGGTATGGCGACGGTCGACTACGACTCGGCGGAGCCGGGCGGATCCGGGACCCGCCGTTACCGCTCTCCGCTGCGTCGGATGCAGGCAGCTCAGACGCGGGCGGTCGTACTGCAGGCCGCCACCCGGCTGTTCGCCGAGCACGGCTGGGTCGGCACCGGCATGAGGGATGTCGCGCGGGCCTCGGCGGTCTCCGTCGAAACGGTCTACACGACGTTCGGATCCAAAGCCCACCTGTTGAAGGCGGCGCTCGAGGTCGCCATCGTCGGCGACGACGCACAGGTGCCGTTGGCCGACCGGCCCGTCTACACGGCGATCGGTACGGGGCGCACGACCGGCGACCGCATCGAGATGGGATCGCGCATGATCGCCAGGATCAACGAGCGCATCTACCGCCTGGCCGTGGCGATCCGTCAGGGGGCGACGGCGGATGCCACGCTCGCAGCGGTGGCAGCCGACCTGGAGGGGCAGCGCAGGCGTTCGGTCGCCGACGTCGCACACCTCATCACGGGCCATCACGCCGATGCTGGTCAGGTCGACGAACTGTGGGTCCAGACCGGCGACCAGGTCTACGCCCTGCTCGTGGACGAATGCGGTTGGAGTCGCGACCGTTACGAGTCATGGTTGATCGACCGCATCGAAGAAATCCTCGACCGCCCGGTGTGACACACGGGCGCTTTTGTTTGGAGTAGGTCATGACAACCGACACTCTGCCTCCTGCCGACACTCGTATCATGCGCATCGTTCACAGCGCACTGCGCCGCGATATCGCCCGCGCCTCTCAGGTGCTGCGCACAACACCTCCGCCCGCGCGGACCCAGCGGGTCGCACTCGCCGATCACCTCGTGTGGATGATGCATTTCCTGCACCTGCACCACAGCGGCGAGGACCGTGGGCTATGGCCGCTGGTCCGCGAGTTGAACCCGGCCGCCGGAGCACTGCTCGACGTGATGGACGCCGACCATGCGCGAATCGGCCCCGAGATGGAGCGGGTCACCGCCGCGGCAGCCGAATACCGTGCGCATCCGGCTGCCCGAGAAGACCTTTCGCGTTCCCTCACCGTTCTCGAACAGGTTCTGCTGCCGCATCTGCAGCGCGAAGAGGACGAGATGATGCCGATCGTCGCCCGCACCCTGACCCGTCGTCAGTGGGACGACGTGGAGCAGCAGGTGTTCATCGCCTCGAAGACCAAGCGGGCGCTGGGCATCGAAGCTCACTGGATCGTCGACGGTGTCGACCGGGAAGATTACGACGTCACCGTCCGCAAAGTCGATCCGGCCACCCGGTTCATGCTGATCCATGCGTTCAAACGACCATATCGGCGGGCGTGCGCCGCCCGGTGGGGCGCCGACCTCGACGTGAGCCCCCGGCTCCACCAGCCACCCCGCACCGACGGCTCGGCAGAATTGTGGATCGACGCCCCGGCTCGGCAGCTGTACGACGCGGTCGCCGACGTCACCCGAATCAGCGAACGCAGCCCCGAGTGCCGCAGCTGCGCGTGGCTACCGGGACGGCCGCCGGGGACCGTGGGCGCCCGATTCCGGGGGCACAACCGTGCACATCACATGCGCTGGTCCCGGGTCTGCGAGGTGACCGCCGCCGAGCCGGGCAGGATGTTCGCATTCCGCACGGTGTCGGATCGGCGCAACCCGCTGTACCACGACTCGACCACGTGGTCATACATCTTCCGAGCGGATGGCGACGGGACCCGGGTGACGCATTCGTATCGGATCGACGTACTGCCGTACCGCCCGCTGCTCTCGCTCTACTCACGCCTGCAGCCACAGCACCGGGACATGCGGCCGCAGATGCGGGAGAATCTGGAGGCGCTGCGGCGGCAGGCGCGCGCCGGTGCGCTTACCGGGTCGCCGCTGCCCCGAACGGCGTGATCTCCTGTCACGTTGGAGTGCTCGCCATTAGAATCAGCGTCGATGTCAGGTGACCGCAGGAAGCGCTGCATTCGTGGGTAGGGCCCGCACACTCGCTCAGGTGTACCGACACTTCGGTGAGGTCGATGCCGCCGAAAGGTCACCGCTGTACGGGCGCGTCGCCGTCGCACTGAGTGAGTCCGACGAGGCGCTGCGCGCCATCGAGGCGGCCCCGGCGCGCAAGCGACACCCCACGGTGATTCTCGCCGCGCTGCACGACCTCGCCCTCGCCGGTCGCGCTCCGGGGCTTGCCTCGGCCTATGCCGCTACGGACGGCGACGCTGCTGCCGACGCGGCGGTCGACACCCTGCTGCGGATGACCGACTCGGTCGTGGCTCTCGCCGTGCGCCGGAAGACGCGGCCCGACGAGACCGGACGCTCCACCGTGCTGTATCCGGCCATTGCCGAGGCGGCGCGCCGGTTCGGCGCGAATGCGGTGGGGCTGATCGACGTGGGCTGTTCGGCTGGGCTCAACCTCAATGTCGACCGTGTGGGCATCACGTACAGCAACGGACAGTCGTTGGGCGACCCGTCCTCTCCCGTGCAGCTGTCGGCTTCGATCGTGGGAGACCGGCCCGTCCCGGCGCGAGTGATGCCCGAGGTCGTCACCCGGATCGGCGTCGACCTCGATCCCGTCGACGTGACCGACGCGGACGAGGCCCGATGGTTGCGCGCCTGCCTGGGGCCGGATCAGCCCGAGCGGATCGCGAGGCTCGACGCGGAGATGGCGTTGGCGGCGACGGCCCCTCCGCTGCTGCTGCAAGGCGACGCCGTCGAGGTGATGCCCGACGCCGTCGCCCKGGTGCCCGCGGACGCCCTGCCTGTCGTCACCACGACGTGGGCGCTGTCGCGCTTCCGGGGCGAGAGTCGCCTGCGCTTCCTGGACCGCCTCGACGAAGCGGCAGCCGGCCGGCCGGTGGCGTGGGTGTCAGTGGAGGGAGTCGGAGTCGCACCGACGATACCCACGCTCGGCGATCGCCACGCCTCTGGGCACAGCCTCATCGGCCTGGCCGTGTTCGACCGGTCGGCTCGGCCCGCCGAGGCTATCGGCCGCTGTTGGTCGCGGGGCCGCGTGCTGGCGTGGCTGGCAGACTCCTGACGAACCGGACATCCCTTGAAACTGAATGATGTTGCCGCTGTGCGGGATTGTCGGGTGTGGGTCGTTTTCTCCCGAGGCCGGCGAATTCACTCGCTGTGATCTGCAGGTGGGGCGTCGGTTGCGTCAGTGTTGCGGTGAGTCAGGCTGTGGTCGGCCAGGGTCGGGCGGGTGTCGGAGGATGCGGATTTTGTGGTTTCGCCGCTGTCGCAGCTGCGCGCTTCGCCGGAGACTTGTTGCTCCCAGTACGCATCCGATCGTGCCCGTGATGCCCACGGAACTCCCATGCGATGTCCTCTCTGTGCGGGTGGCTGGAGGAGATCGCTCTTCCTGTCACGTAGATCACGCGGATGGCGGCTTGTCTCACCATCGCCGAGCCTCACGGGTGTATTTCCTTTGTACGCCTCGGCAGTGAGGTCTGTCGTACCCGGCGGACCGGGTCGGTGACCTGTGCAGCTCGGGTATCGGGCGAGTGGGAAGCATCAGCCGGCGCGCCCTGGCCCACGTTCGTTGCCTTATCCGGACATACGGGGTAGACCTGAGGTACGGAGCCACGGCAGACCAAGGTCGGACCGGAAGAGAAGATTCCACCTCTCGGTCGTGGCGCCCAGCACGAGTTGTAGGCACCCACGCACAAGCACAGCCCACTATCTGGGCTCAGCGCGGTGGGCTTGCGTCAGGCGGGGGGATGTCTGACGCCGAGGCCACATTTCACCCCGCGCAACCATGCAGCTTGGTAACCAGACGTTCGTGCTCGCGGGCGGCGCCCCCTGATCAGGGACGCCGCCCGACGTGTGTTTGTGGTACGACCTGTTCGGGCGGGCGATCGGGGTGCAGCGGAAGCCTGGAAGAGGTGATTCGATGATGGTCGTCTATTCCCGGAGAAGGAGAGCACATGCTGGTGGCATTCAGCGTCAGCCCGATGGGCGGGGACTCCGACAGCGTCGGTGCCGCGGTCGCCGCGGCCGTGCGGGTGGTCCGCGAATCCGGACTGTCCAACGAGACCACGTCGATGTTCACCACCGTCGAGGGTGAGTGGGACGAGGTGATGGCCGTCGTGAAGCGTGCAACGGACGTTCTGCTGGAACAGTTTCCGCGGGTCAGTCTGGTTCTCAAAGCGGATATCCGGCCGGGTCGAAGCGATCAGCTGCGAGCGAAGGTCGAGACGGTGGAGCGCTACCTGACCGACTGAGGCTCGGTCATCCGCCCTCACCATGTTCGCCGGCATAGTGGTGGGCGAGTTCCGTGCCGATCCGGGCCAGCTCGGCCCGGACCGATCGAGGTTCGAGCACCTCGACCATCGAGCCCCAGCCGGCGAGGTTCCGGGCGATGTCCAACGGGGTCGGTGCGGCGAGACGGACCCGGGCGCGACCGTCGTCGTCCTCACCGTCGCGGTGGCAGTGCCGCCCGAAGTGATCGCGCAGGATCGGCACGAACCTGGCGTCGATGAGCACGCTCGCCCACGTCGTCGAACGCCGCTGTTCCACCTCGCCGACCACCTCTTCCCACGCCGCGGCGAGTGTGAAGTCGTCGGGGCGCTCGGCGGGCTGCTCCGTCGATTCGGCGTGGACGATCCGGTCGACCCGGAAGGTCCGCTGTCCCCGTTCGGTCCCGGCCAGGAGATACCAGATGTCGTCCTTGTCGACGAGACCCCACGGGTCGACGAGCCGCTCGGACCGTTGTCGGGCGCTGTTCGTGTACGTCAGGCGCACTTTCCGGCGCCGGATCACGGCGGCCTGCAGCAGGTCGACCATCTCGGGCCTGCGGCGATCGCGTTCGCCCCACCGGGTGGGATCGATCATGGAGGCAGTGGCGGCGGCCTCGGCATCGGCCCGGAAGGTCTGCGGCAGCGCCCGCACGAGTTTGCGCAGCGCGGCCTTGGCCTCGCCCGAGACGGCGGCCGCGGGGCCGACCAGAAGGAACAGCGCCTGCGCCTCCGTCGCGGACAACCCGCTGAGGTCGGTGCGAGCGCCACCCACGAGCGACCACCCGCCGCCACGCCCGGACTGCGGGTACACCGGGATCCCCGCAGCGGACAGCGCTTCCAGGTCGCGGCGAGCAGTCGCGACGGACACCTCCAGTTCGTCCGCCACCTCGGCGGCGGTCACTCGACCCCGGGACTGCATCAGCAGGAGGGTGGCGACGAGTCTGTCAGCGCGCATGTCCTCAGTTTCCCGCAGAAAGTGCTCAATTGGTGAGCACTTTGGGTTGGAGGATGAATGTTGTCACCGACCGAGGAAGGGAATCACCCATGTTGCGAGGACTCACCACCGTCAACTTCTACGCCGACGACCTCACGGCCGCCCAGGCCTGGTACACCGAACTGCTCGGAGTCGAGCCGTATTTCGTGCGCGCGGTGGCGGGGGCACCCGCCTACATCGAGTTCCGGCTCGGCGACTACCAGCACGAACTCGGCATCATCGTCAGCCGATTCGCGACGCCCGACCGGTCACGCGGTGTCGAGAACACGATGACCTACTGGCACGTCGACGATCTGGACGCGAGCGTCGAGCGGCTGCTGTCGCTAGGTGCCACCCTGCACGGAAAGCCGATCGAACACGGGCCCGGATTCGTCACCGCATCCGTGGCCGACCCGTTCGGAAACATCCTCGGCGTGATGTTCAACCAGCACTACCTGGACATTCTGGCTGCGAAGGCAGGCGCGTGATGGACACCCACGACGTGAACACCGTCGTCGCTCGCACGACCGCGCAGTGGCGTGCCTGGCTTTCGGAGAACTGCCGGTCCGAGACGGAGGTCTGGCTGATCATCCACCACAAGGACAGCGGAACGCCGAGCGTGCGCTACCACGAGGCGATCGAGCAGGCCCTGTGCTTCGGGTGGATCGACGGCCTGCACCGCAGACGTGACGCCGACAGTTCTGCACTGCGTTTCACGCCGCGGACCCCGCGCAGCACCTGGAGCCGGGTGAACCGGCAGCGCGCGGCGGAGATGATCGAGCAGGGACTGATGACCGAGCACGGTTACGCCGCCATCGATCTGGCCAAGGCCAAGGGGACCTGGGAGAACACGGCGAACGGGGACAGCGCGACCATCCCTGGCGATCTGCAGGAAGCGTTTGGGCGACACGACGCCGCGCGCGCGAACTTCGACAAGTTTCCGCCGTCTTCGACCCGGTTGATCCTGGAGTGGATAGCGTCAGCCAGGAAGCCGGACACGAGGCAGCGGCGGATCGAGCGGACGGTCACGCTGGCGGCGATGAACCTCCGGGCCAATCATCCGGGGGTCCGGGTCCCGGACGGTGTGCGGTAGCCGTCTCGAGACCGGTGTCCCGATCGGAGACAGGGAGAATCGGAGACAGGACGAGGGGAGACACGACATGGACTGGCCGCGCGAACTCGCCGACCAGCTCGGCTGGCACTGGGAGCAGCAGTTGCGTCCCCGGCTGGAGGGACTGTCCGACGAGGAGTATTTCTGGGAACCCGCGCCGGACGGCTGGAGTGTGCGCCCGCGCGGGCAGTCGCAGGCGCCGGTCCAGGCCGGAAGTGGCGCGTTCACCATCGACTTCGCCTTTCCCGAACCGGACCCGCCACCGGTCACCACCATCGCGTGGCGGCTCGGGCATCTCGTCGTCGGCGTCTTCGGGATGCGGATCGCCAGTCACTTCGGCGGGCCGCCCGTCGACTATCAGACGTTCGAGTACGCCGGCACCGCGGCGGAGGCGCTCGCGCAACTCGACGAGAACTATGCGGCCTGGTCTGCAGGTGTCCGGAGCCTCGGCGTCGAGGGGTTCGCCCGGCCGTGCGGCGCCAGCGAGGGAGCGTTCGCGGACTATCCGATGGCGGCGTTGGTGTTGCACATCAACCGGGAGGTCATCCATCACGGCGCCGAGGTGGCGCTGTTGCGCGATCTCTATCTGCGCCGCCCGATTTCCTGACCGGAATCCCGGCCGGCTCCACGGGTTTCACTCCCGGGGCCGACCGGATCTGCCAAGCTCGGGTATGCCACCGACTCGGCGGGTTCTCCTGTTGACGTGCGTCCTCGCTCTCCTGGCCGCGTGCACTGCGAACACCTCGTCCCCCGATTCCTCCTCCGCGGACGCGAGCAACGGTTCTGCCGTCTCGTCGGCCGATCCGGCGCAGGCCGACGCCGTGATGAAGATCGTGCGCGACACCATGGCGGAGAGTCACCTGAAGGCGGTGATCGTGCGTGTCACCGTCGACGGCAAGGAGATCGTCACCCAGGCGCTCGGCGAGTCGATGACCGGAGTGCCCGCCACCACCGACATGCACTTCCGCAACGGCGCGGTCGCCATCTCCTACGTGTCCACGCTGCTGCTCCAGCTCGTCGACGAGAAGAAGGTGAGTCTCGACGACACGGTGTCGAAGTGGCTGCCCGACATTCCGCACGCCGACCGCGTGACCCTCCGCCAGCTCGCCCAGATGACCTCGGGCTACGTCGACTACGTCATCGGCAACACCGAATTCGACCGCGCCCTCTACGCGGCGCCATTCCGTAACTGGACGCCTGAGGAACTCCTGGCATTCGCCACGCCCAAGCCTCTGCTCTACGAACCCGGGACCAACTGGAACTACGCCCACACCAACTACGTCATCCTCGGGTTGGCTCTCGAGAAGATCACCGGTCAGCCGATGACAGACCTCATGCAGGACAAGGTGCTCGGTCCGCTCGGCCTCGACGACACCACGGATCCGGGGACGGCGGCGATCCCCGAACCCGTCCTGCACGCGTTCTCGTCCGAGCGGCGCGAGGCCCTGCAGATCCCGCCCGGTGCACCGTTCTACGAGGAATCCACGTATTGGAATCCGTCCTGGACCATCACCCACGGCGCCGTCCAGACCACGAACATCTACGACCTCCACGACACGGCCGTCGCCATCGGCACGGGTGAACTACTGTCGGCCGAATCCTACGAGGCCATGGTGTCGACGGACCTGCGCGGCAAGACGACCGCGCTGCCCGGCTGCACCACCTGCTTCCCGCAGTCGGAGGACTACACCTACGGGCTCGGACTGCCGATCGTGGGCAACTGGCTGATGCAGAACCCGCTGTTCAGCGGATCCGCGGCGGTCGAGGCCTATCTGCCTTCGCAGAAGATCGCCGTCGCCGTCGCCGTCACGTACGAGCCGGCCGCCTTCGACGACACGGGGGCCTACAAGAACGAGGCCGACAGGCTGTTCCGGAAGATCGGCGCACAACTCGCTCCGACCGACGCGCCGCCGATGGCGGTCGGCTAGCGTTCACCCGCGACGCGGGCGAGGCGACGGACGAGAGTACGCACCACCGGGCCGTAGGTGACCGCGAGTGCGGAGTCGAGAGGTCCGGGAGCGGACATCGTCATCGTGATCCGCGAGCCGGCACCGTGGGGCTCGACGGCGTGATCGAGCGTCATCGGTCCCACCCGCCAGGTCCAGGAACGTCCCGGTGTCTTGGCCGAGATCGATGCGGGAACAGGCACGATCCAGAGCAGTCGCGCCGCTCCGCGCCGGCCGGCCTGAACCTCGGGGGACCCGAGACCCCACGCGCCGCGGAGGTGTGGCGCCCACTCGGGCCAGCGCGAGGGCCGGGAGACGAGCGCCCACGCGACGTCCACCGAGGCGTCGGAATCAGCTGAGAAGGAATGCGGCACGGGGGAGGAATACCCGGTTTCGACCCCGGCAGACACCGCAGATGCGGCTCGGGAAGTGGTCGGAGGTGAACACCGGGTGAATTGGCCCGTGTCGAGTTGCATGTAACTCGGGGTGCTGGCCACGCTGKGAGGGAACGGCGAGGGAGGGAGCCGATCATGCTCGTTCGTCTACCCGGGGTGTATCGGCCCCAGCGTGACACCTGGCTGCTCGCCGAGGTGCTGGCGGCCCGGGATCTCGGACCGGGCTCGCGGGTGCTCGATCTCTGCTGTGGCACGGGGGTGTTGAGCGTCGAGGCCTGCGCGGCGGGGGCGGGGTGGGTGACGGCGGTCGACGTGTCGCGCCGGGCCGCGATCAGTACCTGGCTCAACGCCAAACTGCACCGCCGGACGATCCGCGTCGTGCGGGGCGACCTGGTGGACTCCGTCCGGACTCTTCGCTTCGACGTGGTCGTGGCCAACCCGCCCTACGCGCCTGCGACGAACGACGGCAGACCGGGCCGGGTACTCGCGCGGGCCTGGGATGCGGGCGTCGACGGGCGCGCCGTGCTCGATCGGATCTGCAGCGAAACCCCCGACCTTCTCGCTCCCGGCGGCACCCTGCTCCTCGTCCAGTCGACGCTCAACGGGGTGGACAAGACACGGGCGATGCTGGAGGAGCGGGGACTGCGGGTGGACGTGGTCGCGTCGGAGGACGTGCCGTTCGGTCCCGCCCTCTCGTCCCGCACGAGGATGCTGGAGGCGCGGGAGATGATCCGGCCGGGCCAGCGCACCGAGCGCATCGCGGTGCTCACGGCGACCGACCTCCGGTCTTGCGACCCCCCACGCCGACCCGGACTCTGACCGGCATCGAACTGTTCTTGCCACGGCACTGGTGAGTGGTTCACGTGGTTCGTCGCAACCGGGACACAATTGCCGAGGATCGTGTTGTTCGCGCCGTGGCCGTCCTCAGGAACAGCGAGCTGATCGGGCTCACAACCACATCGCCGAGGCTGGTGAGGGACGGCCGGGTGCCGCGTGTAAAGTTTGCCGTTCGACGACGCCCAGCTTTCGAGGACTGCTGAACCACTACATGGCCAAGATCGATCGCAGCCGCACTGCCGCACTGACCCAAGCGCCGACCCTCCACGAGCCGGATGCCGGCGTCCGGCGCACCGTGCTCCCCGGCGGGCTCCGGGTGGTCACCGAATACGTTCCCGGTGTCCGATCCGCGTCCGTCGGCGTCTGGGTGGGTGTCGGATCACGCGACGAGCAGCCCACCGTCGCCGGGGCGGCGCACTTCCTCGAGCACCTCCTGTTCAAGGCCACGCCGTCGCGCAGCGCCCTCGACATCGCGCAGGTGATGGACGGCGTCGGCGGGGAGCTCAACGCGTTCACGTCCAAGGAACACACCTGCTTCTACGCGCACGTGCTCGACGACGACCTGCCCCTCGCGATCGACCTCGTCAGTGACGTCGTCCTGCGGGGCCGCTGCCGGTCCGCCGACGTCGACGTGGAACGCCAGGTGGTCCTCGAAGAGATCTCGATGCGCGACGACGACCCGGAAGACCTCCTCGGCGACGCGTTCCTGACCGCGCTCTACGGCGACCATCCCGTCGGCAGGCCCGTCATCGGCAGCGTCGAATCCATCGAATCGATGACCCGCACCCAACTCCACTCCTTCCACGTGCGGCGCTACACGCCACCGCGCATGGTGGTGGCCGTCGCCGGCAACGTGGAGCACGAACCGACGGTCGAGCTGGTCCGGCGCGCGTTCGCCGGGCACCTCGACTCGGCGTCCGAACCCGCCCCGCGACGCGCAGGCACCCTGCGCCTGCGGACGGGGCCGACCCTCAGCCTGACCAACAGGGACAGCGAACAGGTCCACCTCTCCCTCGGGGTGCGCGCGTTCGGGCGGCACGAGTCACACCGCTGGGCGCTGTCGGTGCTCAACGCCGCGGTCGGTGGCGGTCTCAGTTCCCGGCTCTTCCAGGAGGTGCGGGAGATCCGCGGCCTGGCGTATTCGGTGTACTCGGGCATCGACACGTTCTCCGATACCGGTGCGTTCTCGATCTACGCCGGGTGCCAGCCCGAGAACCTCGGCGAGGTCACCACGGTGATCCGGGAGGTGCTGTCGAACGTGGCCGCCGAGGGCATCACCGACGCCGAGTGCGCCCGCGCCAAGGGATCGCTGCGGGGCGGACTTGTTCTGGGACTGGAGGATTCGGGATCCCGGATGCACCGCATCGGCCGAAGTGAGCTCAACTACGGCAATCACCGCAGCATCACCGAAACCCTGAGCAAGATCGACGCAGTCACCACCGACGAGGTGCGCGACGTCGCGCGAGTGCTGCTGCAACGCCCGTTCGGCGCCGCCGTCGTCGGACCGTATCGTCGCAAGCGTGACCTGCCGGCCTCGGTGCGCGGCATCGTGCGGTAACGAGGATTCGCCGAAACCAGAGGAGAAGCCCGAGATGAAGATCCGTGGAGCGGTACTCGAGGAGATCGGGAGAACCCGCCCGTTCGCCGAGTCGGCGCCGATCTCGATCTCCGAACTCGACCTCGACGAGCCCGGTGAGGGCGAGATCCTCGTCCAGATCGAGGCGGCGGGCCTATGCCATTCCGACCTGTCCGTCGTCGACGGCAACCGGGTGCGCCCGGTCCCGATGCTGCTCGGGCACGAGGCTGCGGGGCGGATCACGCAACTCGGAGCCGGAGTCGACGACGTCACGGTCAGACAGCGCGTCGTGATGACGTTCCTCCCTCGCTGCGGGGAGTGCGAGGGCTGCGCCACCGACGGCCGGATGCCGTGCGTGCCCGGCACCGGTGCCAACAACGACGGAACCCTGCTCGACGGGGGAGCGCGACTGCACCGCGGCGGCGACACCGTGCACCACCACCTCGGGGTGTCCGGATTCGCAACGCACGCGGTCGTCAACCGCCGCTCGGTCGTTCCCGTCGCCGACGACGTCCCCGCCGATGTGGCGGCCGTGCTCGGATGCGCCGTCCTCACCGGCGGCGGTGCCGTCCTCAACGCGGGCGATCCGCAACCCGGCCAGGCCGTGATGGTCGTCGGGYTCGGTGGAGTGGGGATGGCCGCGATCCTGACGGCGGTCTCGCGGGGTGCCGGCGAGGTCATCGGCGTCGATGCCGTTCCCGAGAAGCTGCAGACCGCACGCGAACTCGGCGCGACGGCCGTCTACACCCCGGCGGAGCTCGAGGAAGCCGGTGTCCGGGCACCCATCGTCATCGAGGCGGCCGGCAACGCGCGCGCATTCGAGTCGGCTGTGCGCGCGACCGCTCCCGGTGGCAAGACGATCACCGTCGGTTTGCCGTCCCCCGACGCGCGGTCGTCGATCTCCCCGCTCACCCTGGTGGCCGAGGCCCGCACCATCATCGGCAGCTACCTCGGGTCGGCGGTGCCGTCGCGGGACATCCCGATCTACGAGGACCTCTGGCGCGCCGGGAAGCTTCCGGTGGAGAAACTCATCTCCTCCCGCATCACGCTCGACGACATCAACCGCGGCATGGACGAACTCGCCGACGGCAAGGCGATCCGGCAGATCATCGTGTTCGACTGACCCGGCGGGCCGGTCGCGGGCAGAATTCTGCCCATGAGGTTTCGCACCACCATCGAGCTCGGCGGCAAGACCGCGACCGGTTTCCGGATCCCCGAGGACGTCGTCGCGGAACTGGGATCGGGTAGGCGTCCCGCGGTCCGGGTCACGATCGGCGGTCACACCTACCGCACCACGGTCGCGCCGATGGGTGGCGTGTTCATGATTCCGCTCAGTGCCGAGAACCGGGCAGGTGCGGGAGTCGCGGCAGGCGACGAGGTGGACGTCGACGTCGAACTCGACACCGAACCCAGGGTCGTCACGGTTCCACCCGACTTCGCCGAGGCGCTCGACCGGCAACCGGACGCGAGAAGGGCGTTCGACGCACTGTCGTACAGCAACCAGCGGCGGCACGTGCTGTCGATCGAGGGGGCCAAGACGGACGAGACCCGGCAACGCCGGATCGGCAAGGCCGTGGACGCGCTGCGGCAGGGCTGAGGCCAACCGGCAGCAATTTCCGTCAGGCGGAGTCGGCCGGGCGCCCRGTGATGTCCTCGACCGGCAGAGTCGACAGCGCGATCAGCGCGGACACGAATCCCTTGCGGTCGCGCTCCGGCAACCTGGCCAGGAGCCGCTCCTCGCCTCGCCGGATCGCCGCCTGCGCCGAGTCGCGCACGTCGTGCCCGTCCGGGGTCAGCGACAGCAGGCGGGCCCGGCGGTCCGCGGGATCGCGCTGACGGTCGATCAGGCCACGGTCCTGCAGGTCGTCGAGCACGCCGATGATCCGCGTCTTGTCGGCGCCGATTGCTTCCGCGAGCGCGGCCTGGGTGCGCAGCGGGTGCTCGTCGAGTGCCAGGAGCACGACGTATCCCCACATGGTGAGTCCGTGCTCCGCGAGCACGGGGAGTTCCGCCGCCACCAGCGAACGGTTCAGGGCGGTCGTCATCGCCGCGAGGTCGGGGCGAGTGCGTTCGTGCTGTCCGCTGGTCGGGTCGAGGCTGGGCATATCGCAGAAAATACACCTTGACCAATCATAGTCGTAGGTAGATGATAAGCGGACGCGTATCAATTCGAGTCGAGGACGAGGTGTCGACGATGGATGTGGACGAGGTCCGGCGCTGGGATGTCCGCGCCGTGCAATCGAGTGTGGAGTTCGTGTCGCAGGTGACCCGCGACGATCTGCAGCGCGCGACCCCGTGTGCGCAGTGGACTCTCGGGGAACTGCTGGCCCATATGACCGTGCAGCACCGGGGATTCGCCGCAGCGGCCGCGGGCGGCGGTCCCGACCCGTCGAACTGGCAGCCGCACACGTCGGCGGATCCCGTTGGCGCGTACCGCTCGGCGGCCCACACCGTCATCGAGGCCTTCACAAGGGATGGCGTCGGGGAGCGACAGTTCTGGTTACCGGAGATCAGCACCGAGTTCCCGTTCCCCGCATCCACGGCCGTCGGGTTCCACTTCCTCGACTACGTCGTCCACTCGTGGGACGTCGCCCGGTCACTCGGGCTCGACTTCGCGCCCGAATCCGGCATGGTGGCTGCGGTTCTCCCGATCGCACGACTCGTCCCGGACGGGGCAGACCGGATGCGCGAGGGAGCCGCGTTCGCGCCCGGCCTGCCGACCGACCCCGACTCCGCCGATTTCGACACCGTGCTGTCGCTGCTCGGCCGATCACCGCACTGGCACCCCGAGTACGAGGCCGGCCGCGTCTGACGACGAGACGCAGGTCTCCCGCCCCGCCCCTGCACACCGGCCGGCACCCGGCGATTGCGTAGGCTTTCGGGCGAATCGTTGTGACTGGACGGAGCGTGGAGAAGTGAGCGCAGCAGCACCCATCAGGGTCGGGGTTCTCGGGGCCAAGGGCAAGGTCGGCCGAGCGATCTGCGAGGCGGTGGAGCAGGCACCGGACCTCGAACTCGTCGCGGAGGTCGATCACGGCGACCGGCTGGAGACGTTCGTCGAGGCCGGCACGCAGGTCGTCGTCGACTTCACCCACCCCGACGTGGTGATGGACAACCTGAAGTTCCTCGTGTCCAACGGTATTCATGCCGTCGTGGGCACGACGGGCTTCGACGACGCCCGGCTCGACACGGTGCGGTCGTGGGTGTCGGAGCGGCCCGAGGTCGGGGTCCTGATCGCCCCGAACTTCGCGATCGGTGCCGTTCTCTCCATGCGTTTCGCCGAGGCGGCGGCACGATTCTTCGATTCCGTCGAGGTCATCGAGTTGCATCACCCCAACAAGGCGGACGCGCCGTCCGGCACCGCCTACCGGACCGCCGCGCTCATCTCGGAGGCACGCCGCAAGGCGGGCGTGGGACCGAGCCCCGACGCCACGACCACCGAACTGGACGGTGCCCGCGGCGCCGACGTGGACGGCGTGCGGGTGCATTCCGTGCGGCTGGCAGGTCTCGTCGCCCATCAGGAGGTCATCCTCGGCACACAGGGCGAGACGCTGACCATCCGGCACGACTCGATCGATCGCAATTCCTTCGCCCCCGGCGTCCTGCTCGGGGTACGGGAGATCGGCTCCCGTCCCGGCCTGACCGTCGGTATCGACCCCCTTCTCGACCTGTGAAGGACGGCTCGACCAAGACCGTCGTCACGATCGGACTGCTGGTCGCGGCGCTGGCGTTCTACTTCGTCCTTCTCGGCCAACGCGGGATCGAGCTGATCCAGGACGGCGGAGCGGCCGCGATCGGCCTGGGTGTCGGCGTCCTGATCCTGCCGTTCCTGGGCGCCTGGATCGTCTACGCCACGCTGCGCGCCGGATTCCAGCATCAGCATCTGTCCCGCCGCATCGCCGACGAGGGGCTCGAACTGGATGTCACCGATCTGCCGAAGCGCCCCTCGGGCCGCATCGACCGGGATGCCGCCGACGCACTGTTCCAGCAGGTCAAATCCGAATGGGAAGCAGACCCGGACAATTGGCGGAACTCGTACCGCCTCGCCCGCGCCTACGACTACGCCGGCGACCGCGGCAGGGCCCGGGAGACGATGAAACGGGCCGTGGAACTCGAACGCGTCGAACGGGAAGGCGAGCCCGGCCGGTAGGAAACGGGCCCGGTCGTACGCTGACGACTGTGAAGTCACTACTCGTCGTCCACCACACGCCGTCGCCGGTGACCCGTGAGTGCCTCGAAGCCGTGCTGAAAGGCGCGCGGGACCCCGACATCGACGGCGTCGAGGTGAAGTCGATCCCCGCTCTCGGCGCGACCGTGCCCGACGTCCTGGCAGCAGACGGGTTCCTGTTCGGGACGTCCGCCAACTTCGGGTACATGTCCGGTGCGCTGAAGCATTTCTTCGACACCGTCTATTACCCGTGCCTCGACGCGGTCGCCGGCCGCCCCTACGGGCTCTGGGTGCACGGCAACAACGACACCGCCGGGGCCGTGACATCGGTGCAGAAGATCGTGACCGGGTTGGCACTCACGCAGGTGGCCGAGATCCTGGAACTGACCGGATCGCTCGACGCGAGCGCACGGGAGCGGTGCTACGAACTCGGCGCGACGGTCGCGGTGACGCTGGCCGAGGACGCCTGACGGTCGCGGCCGRCAACGTGTCGGTGGTTGATGGCAGGCTGCGGGCATGCGTGAGATGACCGCAGCCGCGGCCCGGAGATCGGCGCTCTGGGCGCAGGGGTTCGCCGACCGGAAACCGGCTGGGGCGCCGACACGCAGGCACGTCCGTTCGGTCCTCGACCGAGTGCGGCTGTTCCAGATCGACTCGGTGTCGGTGGCGGTGCGCGCCCACTACGTCCCGCTGTTCAGCCGTCTCGGTGTCTACGACCGCGGGCTGGTCGATTCGGCGGCGTGGTCGCATTCCGCCCGCGCACCCCGGATGCTGGCGGAGTACTGGGCCCACGAGGCAGCGTTCATCCCCGTCGAGGACTGGCCGCTGATGCGCTGGCGGATGCACCGGTACCGGCACGGTCGCTGGTCCGGCGAATCCCGCGTGCTCGATCGCAATCCCACGCTCGCCGCCGACGTGCTCGACGTGATCGGCGCCGTCGGTGCGTGCAGCGCGAGCGACGTGGAAAAACACCTCGAGGTCGACAAGCCGGACCGCAAGGGGCCGTGGTGGGATCGCAGCGACACCAAAGTGGTGTGCGAGCAACTGTTCGCGTCCGGCGCACTGGCGGTGGACAAGCGGGTCGCCTTCACCCGTCACTACGACCTGAGCGAACGTGTGCTGCCGAAAGCGATACTCGCCGAGGAAGTCTCGGAGGACGATGCCGTCCGTGGCCTCGTGCAGCGGTCCGCGCGGGCCCTCGGTGTGGCCACCGAACCCGACCTCCGTGACTATTACCGACTGTCGCCGGCGCAGACCGCCTCGGCCATCGAGGAACTCGTCGAGGACGGGGTGCTGGAACGGGTGGGAGTCCGCGGCTGGGATGCGCCGGCATTCGTTCACCGCGACGTCCGGGTTCCCCGGAAGGTGGAGGGTGCGGCGCTGTTGTGCCCGTTCGATCCGCTGGTCTTCTGCCGTCCCCGGACCGAGCGGATATTCGACTTCCGGTACCGCCTCGAGATCTATACCCCCGCGCACAAACGTGTCCACGGGTACTACGTCTTTCCGTTCCTGCTGAACGGTGAACTGGTCGCGAGGGTCGATCTCAAGGCCGACCGTGCGTCGGGAACGCTCGAGGTGCGATCTGCGTTCGTGGAACCCGACCGGAATCCGGGGCGTGTGGTGGAGGCACTGCACCCGGAACTGCGAAGAATGGCAACGTGGTTGGGTCTGGACGACATCCGGGTGGACGATCGCGGCAACCTCGGTGCCCTCCTCGCGGCCGCGGCGGCGCGGCCGCGAGGAGAGTGAGGAACTACAGGCTCTCGACGAACTTCGTCAGACCCTTGCTCGCGGTCTCGAGTGCCGTCTTCTGCGCCTTCTTCACGAGGAACCCGGGCAGCGGGATCTTCGGGTCGACCGTCAACTCGAATGTGACCTTGGTGCCTGCGCCGGACTCGGTGAGAACGTACGAGCCGTCCTGGGCGTTCTGCTGGCCGCTCTCGACGAGGTGCCACGACACGGTGTCGTCGCCCTCGAACGTGTAGTCGACGACCTGCTCGTCGCTGATCCCGAGGATGGAGACGCTCATCCGGACTCGATGGGGGCGGCCGTCGTCGTGTGTGCTCTCGATGGTGACCGACTTGTGGGCCGAGGACCACTCGGGCAGGCGATCCACCGCAGCGATCGCGGCCATCACCGTGGCCGGATCGGCCTTGATCTCGAATTCCTTGACGCCGGAAACGGCCATGTTCTTCGCTCCTTCGAGCCCGTGGCGACTCTCACCGTGTGGCTGATGCGACGTAATTACATCACCGCCGCCGACGGGCGCGTGGAGTGAGTACGCCGGTGCTCAGAAATTGTCTCTCCCGCTGCGGCGCATCTGGTCCTTGAGCGCGCCCTGGACCGCCTGCGACACCCAGGAATTGAGCGACACCCCGTTCTGGGAGGCGGCCTCCTCGGCCTTCGACTTGATCTGATCCATCAGACGCAGAGTGACGCGGCTGATGTCACCGGTGACGTCATCGAAGGCGGCACCGAGGTCCTCGGCAGTCGTGGTCCCGTCCCCGTCCGGCCCCGGCGCGGTGGGGGTGCGATGCACGTCGACCGCCACCTCGCTGCCGTTCAGACGCACAGCGACGGTGCGATTGCCCAGCTCGGACGACACTTCACCCGCGAAATCGGTGAGCGCCGAGAGCAGAAGGAGCCGGGCGGCGGGTTCAATCGCGGCGGCGAGCGCCGACGCGGTCGCCCGCGTCTGCTCGTCGCCGAGTGCGGCTGCCGCGTTCAGGTCGTCTTGCAGCCGGGAGACGTAGTTGCCGAGGTCCATGACGCCATCATGGCGTCATAAGTGACGTCAGTCAAGCAGTCGTGACTTCAGCCGGGCGATGTCGCCCTCGGACAACTTCAGCCCCTCCGACACGTAGGCGTCGAAGCTGCCGTAGGTGGCGACGGCCGTGTCGAACGCGATGTCGAGCCACGCCTGGTCGACGCCGTCCAGTCCCGGATGCTCCGGATCGGCGCCGCGGTAGGTGTTGCTGAGCAGATAGTCCGCAGTCACCGCCTCGCGCGGGACCCCGAGGAGGGTGAGCAGCACGGCCGTCGTCCACCCGGTGCGGTCCTTGCCAGCGCTGCAGTGGTAGATCACGGAGCCGTCGGACGCCGCGATGTCGTGCAGAACCGCCGAGAACGCCTCGTTCGCACCCGGTCCCGTCACGAAGGCGCGGTAGGCGGCGGGCATGTCGACCAGAGTGGTGATCGGTGACTGCCCGAGCACGTCGTACCAGTTCCCGGCTGCCCCGGCCGGAAGCCGATCCGGTGCGAGCGTCCGCTCGTACGTCGTGCGGAGGTCGTCGACGATCGTGACGTTCGAGGCTTCGAGGCTTCGAGTCGCGCGAGGTCGCGCGGGGTCAGCCTGTCCAGCGCGTCCGTGCGGAACACCAGACCGGAGCGGACGACGGCGCCGTCTGCCGTCGGGTATCCACCGATGTCACGGGCGTTTCGGGCGCCCTCGAGCCCAAGCGAGCGCTGCACGGCCGTGTGTTGTGCCGGACTCTCGGCAACCGACGGTCCCGTCGCGGGCGGTCCGGCGAACGCCGGGGGAGCGGCCCCGAGAACCGCTGTACCGAGAACTGCTGTCCCGAGAACTGCGATCACGACGGCGCGGCGCGCGCGGCCTGTCCGGTACTGCACAGGAAGTCTCCCTCGCGAATCTGCGGCACCACCGACAGTGTGGGCGAGACGAGACTGACACGCGCGGGTGAACACACGGGAACCTGGCCGTTGCCGGAACGGGGCACGCCGAGCCCCCGATCACCGCTGCGACTAGGGTCGATGCATTCAGGAGGGACTCCCGACCAGGGAGTTCGGTAGGAGGAACAGCGCAGTGCCGCAGACCGTGCCGCTCAGGGTGCAACTCGTCGCGAAGACGGAGTTCTTTCCGCCGGCGGACATTCCGTGGGAGACCGACGCCGACGGCGGCGAAGCGCTGGCGGAGTTCGCGGGACGGGCGTGCTACCAGAGCTGGTCCAAACCCAACCCCCGCACCGCGACGAACGCCGGATATCTGCGCCATCTGCTCGAGGTCGGGCACGAGTCGGTCCTCGAACACGGCACCGTCAGCTTCTACATCACCGGCATCTCCCGGTCCTGCACCCATGAGTTGATCCGGCACCGCCACTTCTCCTACTCGCAGCTGTCGCAGCGCTTCGTGCGGGAGAACGACGGCAATGTCGTCGTCCCTCCCGCGATCGCGGGCGACCCGGAACTCGAGGAGCTGTTCGCGAAGGCCACCGACGCGAGCCGGGCGGCGTACGGCGAGCTCCTCGCGGCCCTCGAAACGAAACTGGCGGACACCTCCAGCGTGCCGCTGCGCAACAAGCAGGCGAGGCAGGCCGCGAGGGCCGTCCTGCCCAACGCCACGGAGACCCGCGTGGTGGTCACCGGCAATTACCGGGCGTGGCGGCACTTCGTCTCGATGCGGGCCACCGAGCACGCCGACGTGGAGATTCGCCGCGTCGCGGTCGAGTGCCTGAGGCAGCTGCAGGCGGCCGCGCCGAATGTCTTCGGCGACTTCGAGGTACTGGTCTGGGGTGACGGCACGGAGGTGGCACGGAGCACGTTTTCCGCCGACGCGTGACGGGTGTGCAAAAGTACCTGGGTCACCGGGTAGCCTTCTGACCATGACCTACGGTGATTCCGCTTCTCCCGTCGAGCGTCCGTTCGGCACCGTGTCCACAGCGATGGTGACGCCGTTCACCTCGGACGGAAAGCTGGACGTCGACGCCGGTGTCCGCCTCGCGGCGTACCTCGTCGACAACGGATGCGACTCCCTCGTCCTCGCCGGGACGACCGGTGAGTCGCCGACGACCACCGAGAACGAGAAGCTTGAGCTGCTCCGGGCAGTGATCGACGCGGTGGGCAACCGCGCGAAGATCATCGCCGGCGCGGGCAGCAACGACACCGCGCACAGCGTCGAACTCGCCCGAGACGCCGCCCGCGCGGGCGCGCAGGGCCTCCTCGTCGTCACCCCCTACTACTCGCGTCCGCCGCAAGCCGGACTGTTCGCCCATTTCACCGCCGTCGCCAACGCCACCGACCTTCCGGTCATGCTCTACGACATTCCACCCCGCTCCGTGGTCCCCATCGAGACCGAGACCATCCGGCGCCTCGCCGAGAACCCGCGCATCGTCGCGGTCAAGGACGCCAAGGGCGACCTCAACGCAGGCGCCGAGCTGATCGGCACGACGGACCTCCAGTTCTACTCGGGTGACGATCCACTCAACCTGCCGTGGCTGTCGGTGGGCGCGACGGGATTCGTCAGCGTCATCGGGCACCTCGTGCCCGGGCGGTTGCGCGAACTGCACACGGCGTTCGCGGCCGGTGACATCGCCCGCGCCCGCGCGATCAACCTCAGCCTGATCCCGGTCATCCGCTCGGTGGCGCGTCTCGGCGGCGTCAGCGCGTCGAAGGCGGGTCTGCGCCTGATCGGCCTGGACGTCGGCGAACCCCGGTTGCCGCAGGTGGCACCCACCCACGATCAGCTCGACCTGTTGGCCGCCGATCTGCACGCTGCGGGGGTGCTCGCGTGACCCGACCGCCTCGTCGTCGCAGTGCCAGCCGCCAGGCCGGTCCCCCTTCCCCCACCGCAAGCGAGCCGCCGAAGTCGGCGCCCCCGGCCACCGAGCCGCCGGTTGTCGCCGAGCCGCCGGTTGTCGCCGAGCCGCCGAAGTCGGCGCCCGTCGTCGCCGAGCCGCCGAAGTCGGCGCCCGTCGTCGCCGACCAGCCGTCGGCTCCGAAGTCGGAGCAGGCCAAGTCCGCGCCCGTGAAGACCTCCTCCACGAAGGGCGGCGCCGCCAACAAGTCGTCGTCCCGCTCCGGCAGGCGCGGCGGCGGCAACAAGCGTCAGGACACGCGGCCGGCGTCGGTCGATCCGACAGCCCGGCTCGGTGCACCGCCGAAGGCTCCGTTCAAGGGTCTGCGGGTGGTGGCGCTCGGCGGTATCGGCGAGATCGGTCGCAACATGACCGTCTTCGAGCACCAGGGCAAGCTGCTCATCGTCGACTGCGGTGTGCTGTTCCCGGAAGACCAGCAGCCGGGTGTCGACCTGATCCTCCCGGACTTCCGGCACATCGAGGACCGGATGGACGACGTCGAGGCCGTGGTCCTCACGCACGGCCACGAGGACCACATCGGCGCCATCCCGTTCCTGCTGCGCCTGCGGCCGGATCTGCCCGTGGTGGGTTCGCGGTTCACGCTGGCGCTCGTCGCGGCCAAGTGCCGTGAGCACCGCCAGCGCCCCAACCTCGTCGAGGTCGTCGAGGGGCAGCGCACCGATCACGGTCCGTTCGAGTGTGAGTACTTCGCCGTCAACCACTCGATCCCCGACGCCATCGCCGTCGCGATCCGGACCGACGCCGGAGTCGTGCTGCACACCGGTGACATCAAGCTCGACCAGCTGCCGCTCGACGGCAGGCTCACCGACCTCGCCGGCTTCTCTCGGCTCGGGGACGAGGGTGTCGACCTGTTCCTCGTCGACTCCACCAACGCCGAGGTGCCAGGCTTCGTCACCCCCGAACGTGAGATCGGGGGAGTGCTCGACAACGTCATCGGCAAGGCTAAACAGCGCGTGATCGTGGCCTCCTTCGCCAGCCACGTACACCGCATCCAGCAGGTGGTCGACGTCGCCCACCGGTACAACCGGCGGGTCGCGTTCGTGGGCCGGTCGATGGTCCGCAACATGCAGATCGCGCAGGATCTCGGATACCTGACCGTGCCGGACGGCCTGGTGGTCGACATCGACACCGCGGCCAACCTGCCCGACGATCGGCTCGTTCTCATCTCCACCGGCTCGCAGGGTGAACCGCTGTCGGCGTTGTCGCGGATGGCCCGCGGTGAGCACCGGCAGATCAACATCCGGGCGAACGATCTCGTCGTGCTGGCGTCCTCGCTGATCCCGGGCAACGAGAACTCCGTGTTCGCCGTCGTCAACGGACTCGCCAAGCGCGGCGCCACCGTCGTCACCCAGCAGAGCGCGAAGGTGCACGTCTCCGGTCACGCGTCGGCGGGCGAGCTCCTGTACCTGTACAACGCGGTCCGGCCCACCAACGCCATGCCGGTTCACGGCGAATGGCGTCACCTGCGCGCCAACGCCGCCCTCGCGAAGGCCACCGGCGTGCCGGAGGACCGGATCGTGCTCGCCGAGGACGGCGTGGTGGTCGACATGGTCGACGGTCTCGCCGAGATCGTCGGGCAGGTTCCCGTCGGGCACGTCTACGTCGACGGACTGTCCGTCGGTGACGTCGGCGACTCCACGCTGTCGGACCGGCTGGTCCTCGGTGAGGGCGGATTCATCGCCATCAACGTCGTCATCGACGACC
This sequence comes from Rhodococcus sp. P3_B8, assembly GCF_056402775.1. Lineage (NCBI taxonomy): Bacteria > Bacillati > Actinomycetota > Actinomycetes > Mycobacteriales > Nocardiaceae > Rhodococcus > Rhodococcus sp. P3_B8. The sequence goes on along the minus strand of NZ_JBFUGT010000063.1, from coordinate 8,481 downwards.
ACACGGGTCGTGCGGTCAGCACCCCCGAGGTGTCCGGACGCGGATTCTCCGACGACCCCACGGCCCTCAAGGATGCGGCTCAGCTGGTCGAGGCGGAACTCCTGCGATTGGCCACCGAGGGCATCAACGACGCTCACCGCATCGCCCAGGCGATCCGGCGCGTCGTCGGCAAATGGGTGGCGGACAAGTACCGTCGCCGGCCGATGATCGTCCCGACCGTCATCGCGGTGCCGTCGGCCGAGGGCAAGTAGTTCTCCGGCAGGTAGATTCGGTCGGGTGACCTTCGCCCGAGATGAACGCCTCGCCCTCGTCGACTCGATGGCCGAATTCGGTCCCGACGCCCCGACCCTCTGCGGGACGTGGACCAACCGGGACCTGGCCGCCCACCTGATCGTGCGCGAACGACGCCTCGACGCTGCCCCCGGCATCGTCGTGGGTCGGCTCGCCGGCTACACGGAACACGTCCAGAACGAGACAGCGAAACGTCCGTGGAGCCGCCTGCTGGACGAGGTCCGGTCGGGTCCGCCGATGTGGTCGCCGATGTACTGGGTGGACGCCCAGGTGAACCTGGGGGAGATGTTCGTCCATCACGAGGACGTGCGCCGCGCCCACGACGGATGGGAACCGCGCGTCCTGCCGGACAAGCGCCAGGACGCGCTGTGGGGTCTCGCCCGCAAGGTCGGAAAGCTCGGCTACCGGCACTCCCCGGTGACGGTGGTGCTCGAGCGGCCGTCCGGAGAGCAGTCCACCGTGCGCAATGCCGGCGCCGGCCAGGTGATCCTGCGCGGTGAACCGTCGGAACTCGCCCTGCACCCGTTCGGCCGGGATCAGGTACGGATCGAGCCCGATGGTGAGACTGCCGACATCGAGGCCGTGACCTCCCTCGACCGAGGGTTCTGAGGGCATTTCGCCGCAGGTGTCCCTGTGTTACGGGTGTTGCGGATGGTCCGGAAGGTGCCGTAGCGACTAATCTGGGAGCCATGGCAGGTAAGGCGAGCGCCCGCGGTTCGAGCACGACGACGTCCACGGCGAGGACGGGCGTGCGAGGCGGCTCGACCACGTCCAAGCCGAAGTCCCGCACGACCCGGACGGTCAGCACTCCGCGTAAGTCCACCTCAAAGAAATCGTCTACATCCGGCCCCCTGAAGTCGGTGGGTCGGGGAATCGGTGCCGGCTGGTCGCTCATGGCCAAAGGCGTCGGGGCCACCACCCGCACCGTCGGCAAGGCAGCCGAGATCGAACAGGGCCACCGGCGCGACGGCATCGCGCTCGGGCTGATCGCGATCAGCGTCGTTGTCGCCGGCGGAATCTGGTTCTCCGCGGGCGGTCCGGTAGGCGAGTGGCTCGAGACCGGAGTCCGTGCCGTGTTCGGTGGCGCGTCCGGCGTCCTGCCCCTGATCGGTGTCGCCGTCGCGGTGATCCTGATAAGGACCGAGCCGAAACCCGAGATCCAGCCGAGGCTGGTCCTGGGATCGCTGCTGGTCGGTCTGCCCGCCCTGGGTCTCTGGCACATCGCGACCGGTTCGCCCACCGACGCCGAGGGCAGGACCCGCGGCGCTGGGTTCGTCGGGTACGCGGCGGGAGGTCCACTGACGGACGGCCTGACCGTGTGGCTCGCCGCGCCGCTGTTGCTGATGGCGGCACTGTTCGGTGTGCTGTTGCTGACCGGAACCACGGTCCGGGAGGTGCCCGGCAAGCTGCAGTCGTACTTCGGGACGTCGTTCGGTCGCGACCACTACGCCGACTACGACAGCGAGTACTACGAGGACGGCGAATACGACCCCACGCTCTTCGACGCCGACGGCTACCCGGTCGACGACTACAAGACCGGGGGCCGGGGTGTTCCGGCCGACAACTATCCGACCGACGAGTACGACGTCAGCGATACCGCGAAGACGGAGGTGCTCGGGCTGTGGGAGACCGAGCCCGCCGCGGAACCCGTCCCGGCGCCTGCGCCGGCGCCGAAGCCGGCGCGCGCCAAGGCCAAGCCGGTCGTCGCCCCCAAGCCGGAGCCCGAACCGGAGCCACTGCCCGACGTCGACAAGTTCGTGACCGACCGGGTGGTCGAGGGCGATTACACGCTGCCCCCGACGTCGCTGCTCATCGAGGGTGATCCGCCGAAGAAGCGCAGTTCCGCCAACGACGCGATGATCGAGGCGATCACCGAGGTCCTCGAGCAGTTCAAGATCGATGCGGCCGTCACCGGATTCACCCGCGGCCCGACCGTCACCCGCTACGAGGTGGAGCTCGGACCGGGTGTGAAGGTCGAGAAGATCACCGCGCTCGCCCGCAACATCGCGTACGCCGTCGCCACCGACAACGTGCGCCTGCTCGCGCCGATCCCCGGCAAGTCCGCGGTCGGCATCGAGGTCCCCAACTCCGACCGCGAGATGGTGCGCCTCGCCGACGTGCTCACCGCCCCGAGCACCCGCAAGGACCACCACCCGCTGGTGATCGGGCTCGGCAAGGACATCGAGGGCAACTTCGTCAGCGCCAACCTCGCGAAGATGCCGCACCTGCTCGTGGCCGGTTCCACCGGTTCCGGTAAGTCGAGCTTCGTGAACTCGATGCTGGTGTCGCTGCTGTCCCGTGCGACACCCGACGAAGTGCGGATGATCCTCATCGACCCCAAGATGGTGGAGTTGACGCCCTACGAGGGCATACCGCACCTCATCACGCCCATCATCACCCAGCCGAAGAAGGCCGCGGCCGCGCTGGCCTGGCTGGTGGAGGAGATGGAACAGCGCTACCAGGACATGCAGGCCAACCGGGTCCGCCACATCGACGACTTCAACTCCAAGGTGAAGTCGGGTGAGATCACCGCGCCGCTCGGCAGCGAACGGGTCTACCGGCCGTATCCGTACATCCTCGCCATCGTCGACGAACTCGCGGACCTCATGATGACCGCGCCGCGCGACGTCGAGGACGCGATCGTGCGGATCACCCAGAAGGCGCGGGCCGCCGGTATCCACCTCGTGCTGGCCACACAGAGGCCGTCGGTGGACGTCGTGACCGGTCTGATCAAGACCAATGTGCCGTCACGACTCGCCTTCGCGACGTCGTCCCTGACCGACTCCCGGGTCATCCTGGACCAGCCCGGCGCCGAGAAGCTGATCGGTATGGGTGACGGGCTGTTCCTGCCGATGGGCGCAGGCAAGCCGACCCGCCTGCAGGGCGCGTTCATCACCGACGAAGAGATCTCCGCGGTCGTCGATTTCAGCAAGAACCAGGCGGAGCCGGAGTACACCGACGGCGTCACCGCCGCCAAGGTCGGGGAGAAGAAGGATGTCGATCCCGACATCGGCGACGACATGGACGTGCTGCTGCAGGCGGTGGAACTCGTCGTCTCCAGCCAGTTCGGGTCCACGTCGATGCTGCAGCGCAAGCTGCGTGTCGGTTTCGCCAAGGCCGGCCGCCTGATGGACCTGATGGAGACCAGGGGAGTGGTGGGCCCCAGTGAGGGCTCGAAAGCCCGCGACGTGCTCATCAAGCCCGAGGAACTCGACGGTCTGTTGTGGTCGATCCGCGGCGGCGACCCGAACGAGGCGCCGTCCGATCAGGAGTAGGGCGCGGTGCGCGTGTCCGAAATGGGCGATTCTCGCGCAGTGTGGTTGAATGGTCACCGAATTGGAGGGGAGTATCCCCACCTCTGTGACAGCATCGTCAACACGATCGGCACCGTTGCCGATCCGGGGCTGTCAGTCGCTCGGACACAAGGTTCCGGCGGCGGGAGAGACCTCCGGTACCCGCTAGGTCTACCGGAGGTCTGTGTTCATGCATGTGTCACCGCTGGTCTGGGTCATCACCTGTGTGGTGATTCTCGGACTGTTCGTCTTCGACTTCTTCGCGCACGTGCGCACACCGCACGCCCCCACGTTCCGTGAGTCGGCGTTCTGGTCGTCGGTCTACATCGGTATCGCGATCCTGTTCGGCCTGGTCGTGATGTGGTTGTGGGGAAGTCAGTACGGCGGCGAGTATTTCGCCGGTTACGTCACCGAGAAGGCGTTGTCGGTCGACAACCTCTTCGTGTTCGTCATCATCATGGGAACATTCGCGGTGCCGCGGGAGTACCAGCAGAAGGTACTGCTGATCGGCATCGTGATGGCGCTGGTGATGCGCGGCATCTTCATCGGCGTCGGTGCCGCGGCGATCAACGCCTACAGCTGGGTGTTCTACCTGTTCGGTGCGTTCCTCATCTACACCGCGTACACGCTGGTGCGTGATCACGGGCACGAGAAAGAGGTGGAGGAGGAGCGCGACAGCAAGATCGTCGCCGTCGCGAAGAAGATCCTCCCCACCACGGACACCTACGACGGCGACAAGCTCGTCACGCGGATCAACGGCAAGCGCGTCGTGACGCCGCTACTGCTCGCGCTGGTCGCCATCGGATTCACCGACGTGCTGTTCGCGCTCGACTCGATTCCCGCGATCTACGGGCTCACCCAGGAGCCGTACCTGGTCTTCACGGCCAACGCGTTCGCGTTGATGGGTCTGCGTCAGCTGTACTTCCTCATCGGCGGCCTGCTGGACCGCCTGGTGTACCTGTCGTACGGCCTGTCGATCATTCTCGCGTTCATCGGCGTCAAACTCGTGCTGCACGCCCTGCACGAGAACACGCTGGGCTTCATCAACGGCGGCGAGCACGTGGCCGTACCGGAGGTGTCCACGGTGTTCTCGCTCGCCGTGATCATCGGTGTGCTGGCAGTGACCACCGTCGCCAGCCTTCTCAAGACGCGGAACACGACGCCGGCGCAGTAGTTCCGCCGGGCGTCGTACTCGAGGTGTCCGGTGCTCGGCGAGTCAGGAACTGAATTCGCCGAGTACCGGAACCCATTCCACGATCCGCGAGTCCGCCACGAGTCCGTTGCGGGCGAACGGGTCGTGGGTGAAGAGCAGTTCCACAGTCTCCGCGTCGGCGGCGTCGACGATGATGAATGCGCCGCTGCCGTCGGCGAACGGGCCGGACGACACGACGGTCTTCCGCTCGGCGAGCTCACCGAGCCACTCGCGGTGGGCGGGGCGATGCTCGTCGCGTCCTGCGACGGTGTCGGCCGAATATGTGTACTCCACTACGAACAGGGACATGTTCTCGCTCTCTCGGGACGGGTTCGTCGAACAAAAATGGGATCAGGGCACTTCTGTCTCACGCACTGGGATTTCAGAGGGTGAGAAGCATTCGGGTATTGCCGAGGGTGTTCGGCTTGACGTAGCTCAGATCGAGGAATTCGGCGACACCGGTGTCGTACGAGCGGCACATCTCGGCGTAGACCTCGGCGGTCACGGGTGTGCCGTCGATTTCGACGAATCCGTGCTTGCCGAAGAAGTCGACCTCGAACGTGAGAACGAAGAGACGCTCGAGTTCGAGTTCCCGCGCGACCTCGATCAACTTGGCCACCACGTGGTGTCCCGCACCCTGGCCCTTGGCCGACGGATCGACCGCGATCGTGCGTACCTCGCCGAGGTCGGCCCACAGCACGTGCATTGCGCCACAACCGATCACGTTGCCGTCGCGTTCGGCCACCCAGAACTCCTGGACGGATTCGTACAGGGTCACGAGGTTCTTCTCGAGCAGGATCTTGCCGGAGTAGATGTCGATCAGGCGCTTGATCTCGGGTACGTCGGAGGTTCGTGCTCGCCGCACGATCAGCTGATTGTCGGCGGTGTCCGGCGTCCGAGAAGTCATGTCGTGAACATTAGCCAACGGCCGTACCGATATTCTTAGGCACGTGCCGGTACGACCTACGAATCCTCCCCACTCCCCGCTGCGTCCCGGGGTGCAGTTCGACGCTGCGGTGCTGCGATGAGCACGCAGCGCGAGGGTTGGACGGCCGCCGACAAACCGGCGGCCCCGGATCCGTCGGTGGAACCCGCGAGTGAGACGACCGTACCGCTTCTGAACATCGCGAACATCCTGACGATTCTCCGGATCCTGCTGGTCCCGGTCTTCTTGGTGGTGCTGTTCGTCGGCGACGGACACTCGACGACGTGGCGCCTGATCGCCACCGGTGTGTTCGCGGTCGCGGCCATCACCGACCGGATCGACGGGCAACTCGCCCGCAAGTACGGCCTCGTCACCGATTTCGGCAAGCTCGCCGATCCCATCGCGGACAAGGCGCTGATCGGAGCGGCCCTCGTGGGCCTGTCGATTCTCGGAGACCTGCCCTGGTGGGTGACGGCGGTGATCGCCGTCCGGGAACTGGGCATCACGCTGCTCCGGTTTGCGGTCCTGCGCCATGCCGTCATTCCGGCAGGCAGGGGAGGCAAGCTCAAGACTCTCGTGCAGACGATCGCGATCGGCTATTACCTGCTGCCGCTGCCCGAAGGGTTCGAGGTCGCCGGCTGGATTCTCATGGGTGCTGCCGTGTTGCTGACGGTGGTGACCGGGCTGGACTACGTCGTGCAGGCCGTCCGTCTCCGGGCCGGGGTGCACAAGGTCGAGGCGAACGCGAGCACCGGGGCGTGACCGACCCGCTGGTGGACGGCACGCGGGCCGTTGACCTGGTCGCCGTGCTCACCGCCCGCGGCGAGACGGTGGCCACCGCGGAATCGCTCACCGCGGGACTGCTCACCGCGACGATCGCGGGAGTGCCCGGCGCCAGCAACGTCCTCCGCGGTGGGCTCGTCGTCTACGCCACCGACTTGAAGGCCACCCTCGCCGGGGTCGATCCCACCCGACTGGCGGCGGACGGGCCCGTGGCGGCGTCCACGGCACGCGCACTCGCGGAGGGGGCACGCGCCCGCTGCGGCGCCGACTGGGGCGTCGGCCTGACCGGTGTCGCCGGCCCCGACATGCAGGACGGACACCCGGTCGGCACCGTGTTCCTGAGCATTTCCGGGGCGTCCGGCTCGGCCGTCCGCGAGCTCGGATTGACCGGTGACCGGTGGCAGATTCGCAAATCTGCGGTTTCCGCCGCCGTGTCGGGACTCCTCGATCGTGTGCAGGAAACATCCGCAGGCTAAGGTCGGGAACCAATCGGTCCTGTTCGCGCGTTGAGATAGGCGAGACAGGTGACGGATGAAGGAGGAGCGAGATGGCGCTGCTATTGCGTGAGGCAATCGGTGACAGTCTTCGGCGTACGCGCGTTTCGCAGAGCCGGACCCTGCGTGAGGTCTCCAACAGTGCTCGTGTGAGCCTCGRGTACTTGTCCGAGGTCGAACGAGGGCGCAAGGAAGCCTCGAGTGAGCTCCTGGCGGCGATCTGCGACGCGCTGGAGGTTCCACTCTCCGATGTGCTCGTCGACGTCAGCGAATCGCTGTCCGACGGTTCTTCGGCCAAGCGTGCGGACACCGAGCGGCATGCGGTCGAATCCGCGCCCGCCGAGGCTCCCGCCGCGAGCGCACGACCGGGTTCGACGACCATCGCCCGCGACACCCGGGTGGTCATCCCCGCGCCCGCGCAGGCGCTGGCCGCCGCGTAGCAACACCCGTGCCGAACCGATAGATTTCAGTTGACCGCCGATCTCGTGGGCGGTTGGTCAGACAGGCAGTCGGGGCGCAGCCCTTGTTCCGGTGCGTGACGGTCGCGTATCGGGTCGCGCATCGCGCGGCGCAACAGATGGAGGCAGGATCAACCCATGGCTAATCCTTTCGTCAAGGGATGGAAGTACCTGATGGCGCTCTTCAATTCCAAGATCGATGAGAAGGCTGACCCCAAGGTTCAGATTCAGCAGGCGATCGAGGATGCGCAGCGTCAGCACCAGGCTCTGTCGCAGCAGGCCGCGTCTGTCATCGGCAACCAGCGCCAGCTCGAGATGAAGCTCAGCCGCCAGCTCGACGAGGTGGAGAAGCTCAACGCCAACGCCCGTCAGGCCGTCAACCTGGCCGACCAGGCCCAGACCGCGGGCGACACCGAGAAGGCCATCCAGTACACCAACGCCGCCGAGGCATTCGCCGCCCAGCTCGTCACCGCCGAGCAGGGGGTCGAGGACCTGAAGGCGCTGCACGACCAGTCCCTGCAGGCCGCCGCACAGGCGAAGAAGGCCGTGGAGCAGAACGCGATGGCTTTGCAGGCCAAGGTCGCGGAGCGCACCAAGCTGCTCAGCCAGCTGGAGCAGGCCAAGATGCAGGAACGCGTCAGCGAGTCGCTGCGCTCGATGGACAGCACCCTCTCGGCTCCCGGCAACACGCCCAGCCTCGACGCCGTGCGCGACAAGATCGAGCGCCGCTACGCCGACGCCCTCGGTTCCGCGGAGCTGGCACAGAACTCGGTATCGGGCCGCATGATGGAAGTCCAGCAGGCGAGCATCCAGATGGCCGGACACAGCAGGCTCGAGCAGATCCGGGCCTCGATGAAGGGCGACGCCCTGCCGTCCGGCGGTGCCGCCAACGCTCCGGCGACCCCCGCCAGCCCGAACCTCGACAAGCAGCCGCCGGCAGCGGGCCAGACCGGCGCCGCACAGTAGCCGAACAGTATTCGCATGAGTTCCACCCGACGTGGCCGACCTGGACGCGCAGTCCGGTCGGCCACTGTCGTGTCCGGGC
>NZ_JBFUGT010000062.1:0-33130 GCF_056402775.1 Rhodococcus sp. P3_B8 | reverse complement strand
CGCCCGCGGGATCCCCGCTTCCCACCGCCACCGATGTCCTGGTCATCGGTGCTGGTCCGGCCGGTTCCTCGGCTGCCGCGTGGGCGGCCCGCGCGGGACGTGACGTGGTGCTCGCCGACGCGGCGGTGTTTCCCCGCGACAAGACGTGTGGCGACGGACTCACTCCGCGTGCCGTCGCCGAGCTCGACCATCTCGGTCTCGGCGACTGGGTGCGGTCGAAAGGGACCAACCGCGGGCTGAGGCTCAGCGGGTTCGGTCAGGAGCTCGAACTCGAGTGGCCGGGAAGGTCGTTCCCGGCCGTCGGCAGTGCGGTGGCCCGCACCGAGCTGGACGACAAGATCCGTGCGACCGCCGTCGACGCCGGGGCCGTCATGGTGCAGGGCGCCAAGGCGATCGGCGTGGAACGGGACGGTGACCGGGTGACGGCGGTGACGCTGAAGACGTCCGACGGAACCCACACCGTCGGCTGCCGGACGCTGATCGTCGCGGACGGCGTCCGGTCCACACTGGGCAAGCAGCTCGGCCGTGAATGGCACCGGGACACGGCTTACGGTGTTGCCGCCCGCGCCTACATCGCCACCGACCGCAGCGCCGACCCGTGGATCACCTCGCACCTCGAGCTGCGGGACGGGGCGGGGACGCTGCAGTCGGGCTACGGCTGGGTGTTCCCCCTCGGCACCGGAGAGGTGAACATCGGGGTCGGCACCCTCGCCACCGCCAAACGTCCGGCCCCGGGTGCGCTGCGACCGCTGCTCGACCTGTACACGGCGCAGCGGCGCGACGAGTGGAAGTGGGACGGCGAGCTCCGCGCGGTGGCGTCGGCGTTGCTGCCGATGGGCGGTGCGGTGTCGCACATCGCCGGCCGGAACTGGGCGATCGTCGGCGACGCGGCGGCATGCGTGAATCCGCTGAACGGCGAGGGCATCGACTACGGGCTCGAAGGGGGGCGCCTGGTCGCGGAGATCCTCGACTCCGACGACCTGACGGAGCTGTGGCCCGCGATTCTCCGGGAGCGGTACGGCCGGGCGTTCTCCGTGGCGCGGCGACTCGCCGGGCTGCTGACCGTCCCCCGGGTTCTGCCCGCGTCCGGTCCGGTGGCGATGCGGTCCCGTGCGCTGATGACCATCGCGGTCCGGGTCATGGGCAACCTCGTCACCGAGGAGGACAGCGACCTCACCGCCCGCGCGTGGCGGGCGTCCGGTCTGCTGTCGACGAAGGTCGACTCGCGACCGCTGTTCGGCTGAGGTTCAGCGGGTGGCGCGGTGCAGGGCCACCACACCGCCGGTGAGGTTGCGCCACTGCACGTTCCGCCACCCGGCCGCCTCGATGCGCAGCGCGAGTTCCTGCTGGGTCGGCCAGGCGCGGATCGATTCCGCGAGGTACACGTAGGCGTCGGGATTGCTGCTGACGGCGCGCGCGACCCGCGGCAGGGCCCTCATCAGGTACTCCATGTAGACCGTGCGGAACGGCCCGAACACCGGGGTCGAGAACTCGCTCACGACGAGGCGCCCGCCGGGTTTGGTGACCCGGGCGATCTCGCGGAGACCGGCATCGAAGTCGGAGACGTTGCGCAGCCCGAAGGAGATGGTCGCGGCGTCGAACACGGCGTCGGCGTAGGGCAGGTGCATCGCGTCGCCCGCGACCATCGGGACGTCGCGTCCGCTGCCTGCCTGCAGCATTCCCTTGGAGAAGTCGGTGGCCACGCACCACGCACCCGACCGTCCGAGCTCGACGGTCGACACCCCGGTCCCCGCCGCGAGGTCGAGAACGCGCTCCCCCGGCTTCAGTGCCAGGGCCGAGCGCGTCGCCTTGCGCCAGCTGCGGTCCTGACCGAACGACAGGATCGTGTTGGTGAGGTCGTAGCGCTTCGCGACGCCGTCGAACATCGACGCGACCTCGTGCGGATCCTTTTCGAGCGACGCCCGCGAACCGTGTGTAGTTGCCACGCCCGAAACGCTACCAACCGCGCCCGGCGCCGATGTCGGCGCCGGGCGCGGTGGCGAGGCGGTCACTTCTTGGAGACCCGCACCAGCTTCTTGTTGACGAATTCGTCCATTCCCCACGGACCGAGTTCGCGGCCGACGCCGGAGCGCTTGACGCCGCCGAACGGCAACCCGGGAAGCGTCGTGCCGTGTTCGTTGACGAAGGCCATGCCGACGTCGAGCCGGTCGGCGACTTCYCGTGCCCCGTCGAGGTCGGTGCTCCACACCGAGCCGCTGAGCCCGTAGGAGGAGGAGTTGGCGAGTTCCACGGCCTCGTCGGCGGTGGCGACCTTGTAGACGACGCCGACCGGTCCGAACAATTCCTCGCTGTACGCCCGCATCTCGGGGGTCACGTCGACGAGCAGCGTCGGTTCGACGTACGAGCCGGGGCCGTCGATCTTCTTCCCGCCGGCGAGGAGCGTCGCACCCTTGGCGACCGCGTCCTCGATCTGCTCGATCAGCGAATCCGCGGCGCTCTGCGAAGACAGCGGCCCGAGGACGGTCTTCGCGTCGAGTGGATCGCCGGTCGGGGTGGCCTTGAAGGACGCGGCGAGCTTCGAGACGAACTCGTCGTAGTTCGGCTCGGTCACGATGAATCGCTTGGGCGAATTGCAGGCCTGGCCCGCGTTGGACAGGCGGGCACGGGTCGCGGTCTTGACCGTCGCGTCCATATCGTCGGTGTCGAGGACGACGAACACGTCGGACCCGCCGAGTTCGAGCACGACCTTCTTGAGGTTGCGGCCCGCCGTCTCGGCGACGCTGGTCCCGGCCCGCTCACTGCCGGTGAGAGAGACCCCCTGGACACGCGGATCCGCGATCATGTCGGCGATCTGCTCGTTGGTGGCGAACACGTTGATGTACGCATCCTCCGGGAGACCGGCCTGCCGGAAGATCTCCTCCATCAGCAGTGCCGACTGCGGACAGTTCGGGGCGTGCTTGAGCAGCACGGTGTTGCCGAGCATGAGGTTCGGCGCCGCGAAGCGGGCGACCTGGTAGTACGGGTAGTTCCACGGCATCACGCCGACGAGCGCACCGATCGGCCTGCGGTAGACCACGGATTCGTCCGCGCCCGGCACGTCGAGCCGTTCCGCCTCGAGCAGTGCGGGGCCGTTGTCGGCGTAGTAGCGGTAGATCGCCGAGGAGAGCTTGACTTCGCCCTTGGCCTCGCGGACGGGTTTGCCCATCTCGAGGGCGATCATCCGCGCCAGTTCGTCTTCGCGCTCCGCGTAGAGATCGGCGGTTCGGCCCAGGATCCGGGCGCGTTCCTCGGCGGGGGTGGTCCGCCAGTGGAGATATCCGCTGTGGGCGCGGGAGAGCGCCGACTCTACTCCTGCATCGTCCAAGGTCGTGAATTCCCGGACGGTTTCACCGGTCGCGGGATTGACAGTCTTGTACTTCGCCATACTGCGGGCAACCACGAGACAGCCTCTCGAATTCCCCACCGGAATCGATGCGGTGGTCAGGCCGCCCGGGATTCGCGAAAGTCCTGCCCGCCCACAACCGCCGCGTAGTGACCCAGCAGCTCGTCGCAGATCGCAGGCCACGTGCGGTGCAGCACCGACTGCCGGGCGGCCTCCCCGAAGCGGGCCCGCATGCGGCGGTCGCGCAGCGCCTCGAGGGCGCTCGGCAGCAGTTCGCCGAACCGGTCGACCGGAAGCAGGTAGCCGTTGCGGCAGTGCGCGACCAGATCGCGCGGACCACCGGCATCCGGTCCGATCACCGGCACCCCGCTGGACAACGCCTCCTGCACCGCCTGGCAGAACGTCTCGTGCTCGCCCGGGTGGACGAAGACGTCCAGGCTCGCATAGGCCTCGGCCAGCTCCACACCGCCGAGCTGGCCGGTGAACACCGCATCGGGCATCAACCTCTGCAGGCGCGCCCGTTCCGGACCGTCGCCGACGATCACCAGCCGCACCCGCTGGTCGCCGGCGACTGCGGCCAGCCGCTCGACGTGTTTCTCGGGTGCGAGCCTGCCCACGAATCCGACGACCAGCCGGTCCGAGCCGCCCAGCCAGGAGTCCCGCAGACCGGTGCTGCGACGCGACGGCGCGAATCGAGCGGTCTCCACGCCGCGCGCCCAGCGGTGGACCCTCGGAATCCTCTGCTCGGCGAGCGCCTCGACCGCCGACGTGGACGGCGCGAGAGTGCGCGTGCAGCCCCGGTGGATGCGACGGGTCCAGGCCCACGCCGCACGGCTGGTGATGCCGAGGCCGTAGCTCTCGGCGAAACCCGCCACGTCCGTCTGGTACACCGCGACGGTGGGAACGTCGAGCCGGTGCGCCGCACCGAGCCCGCCCGCCCCGAGGAGGAACGGCGACGCCAGATGCACGACGTCGGGGTCGAACGCCCGCAGCGCGGCGGTGAGCCCGGGCTGCGGCAGGCCCACCGGGAGCGAACTGACCTTCGGCACCATCACCGCAGGCACCCGGTAGACGGGTACGCCGCCGTGTTCGGTCGGCGCGGACGTCAGCGATCCGACCGTGTCCGGGGCGACGACCATCGCCTGGTGTCCGGTGCGCTGGAGGTGGTCGAGAACCCGCAGCACCGAGTTGGTCACACCGTTCATGTTGGGAAGAAACGATTCCGCGACGATGGCTACTCTCACGCGCTCAGCGTGGCAGTGCTCGTGGTCACAGCAGCGAGATCGACGTGACCGTCGCGCGAAGTTCCGGGAAACTCAGGATGACACTGCCGGCTGGGCCTCCGCCGAACTCTCCCGCCGCCGCAGGTACCAGATCACCGGTCCCGCGATCAGCCAGGTCACGACGATCAGCGAACCGGCGGGGACGACGGCCACGCTGGCGTCGCGTCCGGACACCCGCACCAGGTCGGGGTCGCTGCGCGCGTACTCGACGTCGATCCGCTGCCCCACCGTGAGCTTGGTCGGGTACAGCACGCCCAGTTCGGGGTTGTGCGTCACCCCGTCGGGCGTGACGAAGCTGATGGCGGACCGCAGCGATCCCGCCGACAGCACCTCCGCCGTGGCCACGCCCCGGTCGGATTGGATGGTGTGGTCGTTGCGCCAGGCGGCCAGCACGAGAAGCACGGCGAGCACCGAGATGCCGATCGCCGTCACCAGCACCCCCCGCCGGACGCGCCGCGACACCCGCGCATTCACAGTTGTGCCCGCACCGCGGCGTGCAGTTCGCGCAGCCCGGAACGTTCGGTGGTCACCTCGAGCACCCGGATGCCGCGGTCGCCGGGCGCCTCCGGCGCGCTCAGCCGTGTCGAGAGCTCACCCAACCCCACCAGGTGATGCTCCACCCGGTAGGCAGCGCAGAGTGCGGCGAGATCCATCCCGTGCGGAGTGCCGAAAACCCGCTCGAATACCCCGGCATACTGGGGATCGCCCTGTTCGAGCAGTTCGAAGATGCCGCCACCGTCGTCGTTCGCGACCACGATGGTCAGGTCCCGGGGACGCGGTTCGCCCGAACCGATGAGCAGCCCGGACGCGTCGTGCAGGAACGTGAGGTCGCCCAGCAGGGCCACCGTCCGCCCCTCGTCGTAGGCCAGGGCCGCCCCGACGGCCGCGGACACGGTGCCGTCGATGCCGGCGACACCCCGGTTGGACAGCACCCGGATCTTCGGCGCCGGATAGCTGACGAGCGCGGCGTCCCGCACGGGGTTGGACGCCCCGAGCAGCAACTGGTCACCGTCGGCCAGGGCGTCCATGACGGCGGCCGCCACGTGCAGTCCCGTCGCCTTCGGGTGCGCGGCGAGCTGCGCGCGCACCGCCTTGTCGGTGTGCTCGGACAGCGTGCGGCACCGATTGATCCAGGCCCGGTCGGGTTCACCGGACACGACCGCGCGGGTGCCGGTGGCCAGCACGTTGCCGGACACGTCGGGCCAGCGGGGGCCGGTGGTGAGCGCGTAGACGGCAACCGACGGATCGGCGAGGACCTTCGACACGGACCGGTGGAGGGTGGGGCGCCCGGTGATGACGGCCTGCCGCGGTTTGAGCTGCGGCAACGCCATCGGATGCACCGGGATGCCGTGCAGCGGCGCGGTCGGCTCGGCGACCGTCGGAAGTCCGGCGAGTTCCGGCCGCAGCGCGGACCCGTGCCCGGAGATCACGATGGTGTCGGGGGTGAGGTCGAGGTCCATCGGCACGTCGAGCGTCGCGTGCTGGGTGGTGGTCCACGCCGCCCCACCCGGTCGTCCCTGCGGGACCGGGCCCTGCGCGTGGACGTCGGGAACGAGCGGTTCCCGGAGCGGGATGTCGAAGTGCACGGGACCGGCGTTGCCCGACCTCGTGCCGCGCGCTGCGGCGAGGACCCGGCACACCGCCGAACGCCACTGGCTGTTCTGCCCGGCATCGTCCTCGGCCAGGCCCAGGCTGATGGTCGCGCGCACCTGGCTGCCGAACAGTCCGAGTTGCTCGATGGTCTGGTTGGCGCCCGTGCCGAGCATCTCGTACGGGCGGTTGGCGCTGAGCACCACGAGCGGCACCCGGGCGTAGTTCGCTTCGAGCACCGCCGGTCCTAGATTGGCGACCGCGGTGCCGGACGTCATGACGATCGGGACGGGGCGCTTACCGGCCACAGCGAGGCCGAGCGCGAGGAATCCCGCGGTGCGTTCGTCGATGCGCATGTGCAGACGCAACCGGCCCTCGAGATCGGCGGCCTGCAGGGCGAACGCCAACGGCGCGTTGCGCGAACCCGGGCAGAGCACGACCTCGCGTACTCCCCCGCGGACCAGTTCGTCGACGACCGCGGTGGCTTGTGCAGTGGACGGGTTCACGACATCAAGAGTGTCAGATACTCCGGCAGGTCCGTCCGGCGACCTCGCCGGGTGAGTTCACGGCCACATCGCGGGCGCTGACACCATGAACGCATGCGCACTCTCTTCGATCCCGCCGAGCTTCCCCCACACCGCATGTATCAGGTGCTGACCGCCTCGATCGTGCCCCGGCCGATCGCGTGGGTGTCCACCGTCTCGGCGGACGGGGTGGCCAACCTGGCCCCGTACAGCTTCTTCTCGGTGTCGAGTACCCACCCGCCGGTGGTGCAGTTCACCTCGGTGACCCGCAAGGACAGTCTCCGCAACATCGAGGCGACGGGAGAGTTCGTGATCAACGTGGCGACCGAGCCGCTGATCTCGACGGTGAATGCCAGTTCCGCCACGTTCGACAGCGAGGTCGACGAATTCGCCGCGCTGGGCATCGACACCGAACCCAGTGAGCGGGTCCGTCCCGCCCGGGTCGCGGGTTCGCCGGTCGCCATCGAGTGCACCCTGCACCAGGTGATACCTGTCGGTGATTCGTTCGTGGTGATGGGCGACGTCGTCACGGTCGCGGTGCGGCCCGAGGCGCTCGCCGACGACGGACTTCCGGACTTCGGGGAACTCGCCCCGCTCAGCCGCCTCGGCCGCAACGAGTGGGGTCTGCCGCCGAAGGTCGTGATGCTCGACCGGCCGCATCGCCCCGCATAACCGATCGATTGGTTAGGCTTACCTGACAAATCGCACCGCTACCGGGGGAGTAACCGACGCCATGGCTCAACGCAGCAAGTTCGTCAAACCTCAGAGTCGCCGGATCGCGTCCGCACGCGTCGTCGCGGGCAAGCAGATCAGCCCGAACTTCGTCCGCGTCACCATCGCGGGCGAGGAACTCGACTCCGTCAGCCCGATGGGGTTCGACCAGTGGTTCCGGATGTTCATCCCCCAGCGGGGACAGAGCACGCTGCGGCTACCGACCAGCGCGAGCAACCTCTGGTACGCGCAATACAAGCTGATGTCCAAGGACACCCGGCCGGTCGTGCGCAACTACACGATCCGCGAGATCCGGGTGGCGGGATCGGGAACGTTCGGCGACAGCACCGAGATCGACATCGACTTCGCCTCGCACGGCGACCTCGGTCCCGCGTCGGCGTGGGCCAACTCGGCCGCGGCCGGTGACGAGGTGGCGATCCTCGACGAGGGGCTGATCTACAACCCGACGCCGGATGCTGAGTGGCAATTGCTCGTCGGTGACGAGAGCGCGCTTCCCGCCATCGTCGGGATCCTGCGGTCGGCGCCGCCGGACCTGCGGGCCGAAGTGTTCGTCGAGATTCCCGATGCCGAAGACGCTCAGGAAGTTTCGGTGGGTGACGGCGTGAACGTGCACTGGCTGGTACGCGAGGACGCCGATGCCCGTCCGGGAGTGCTCGCGCTGAACACCGTGAAACAGGCGCAGTTGCCGACCGGACCGTCCTACACGTTCGTGGCCGGTGAGAGCGAGCTGACGACGGCGTTGCGGCGCCACCTCGTGAACGAGCGCCACATCCCGAAGGCGAACATCTCGTTCACCGGGTATTGGCGCCACGGCCACGCTGCCAACTGACCACAGGTGAGTGGCACGGCACGCCGGGGCGCGCCGGGCCACTCACCTGGGTTCTCAGTTGGCGTGCTTCTGAACGAGGGCGCCCAGACGCGGAAGTGCCTCGATCACATTCTTCTTCGCCGACGGACGCAGCGACGAGTACACCTTCTTGACAGCACCGCGGTCGCTGCCCTCGATGCGCTCGTCGGTCACACCGAGGAGCGAGTCCGCGACCTCGTCGCTGCGCGCGACCAGGTACTCGGAGAATCCGGCCTCACCACTGGCCGTGAATGCCTGCCAGTACGGCTCGAGCTTGGTGACGAATGCCGGCAGCAGGCCCTCGATGGCGTCCGGCACGATCGACGGTCCCACCTTCTTGACGGCGCCGTATCCACCCTTGAGTGCCAGTCCCGAGGCCCCCGACTTGTCCGAAACCTCCGCGTCGATGAGAGCCTGGACGTCTGCGATGACCGCAGGAACGCGCGACTCGTCGAGCAGGGTTTCGTTCAGAGCTGCAACCACTTTCAATGCCTCCGTATTGACTGAGCGATCAGGTCCGGCCAGACACTATACGAAAAACCGGACTCCGCGTTGTTCGAGCAGGCCATGGCACCGGCGTGCCCGCTCGATCCACCAGCGCGAACGCTCCGCGGACGCGGCGAGGGCCGTGACGCGTTCGACGTCGGGTGCCACCGCTTCGACGGTGAGTTCGCCGTCGACGGGTCCGCGGGAGCGGGCCACGTCCGCCTCGAAGAGGCCCCCGGTACCCAGACCGCACGCAAACTGCAATTCGGGGAGGGCGGCGGCAGCGGCGACACCGGCGGCGATGCCGACCGCGGTGTCCAACGCACTCGACACGACCACCGGCACACCGTACGAAGACAACTCGTCCGCGAGCGACAGCAGCCGCCGCATTCCCCCGAGCGGGGCGACCTTCACGACGGCCACGTCGGCACCGCCCGCCCGCACGACCTTCAGCGGATCCTCGGCGCGCCGGATGCTCTCGTCGGCGGCCACCCGCACGTCGGGCATCCGCCTGCGGACCTCCACCAGCTCGGGCACGCTCGCGCACGGCTGCTCGGCGTATTCGAGCGGACCGTCGACGGTCAGGGCCCGCAGCGCGGTCTCTGCCTCGTCGACCGACCATCCCCCGTTCGCGTCGACGCGCACGTTCGGAACGAGTGCGCGGACCGCCCGCACCCGCGCGACGTCGTCGTCGAGAGTCTGACCACGTTCGGCCACTTTCACTTTCGCGGTCCGCGCGCCGGGGTAACGCTCGAGCACGGCGGGCACCCGGGCGGCGTCGACGGCAGGGACGGTGGCGTTGATCGGCACCCGCGTTCGCACCGCGGGCGGCGGCCCGAGCCAGGCGTCCTCGATCGCCGACTGCAACCAGTGCGCCGCCTCGTCGTCCGCGTACTCGGGGAACGGCGCGAACTCACCCCACCCCGCGGGACCGCGCAACAGCAACGCTTCTCGCGTCGTGATGCCGCGGAACCGCAGGCGCATGGGCAGACTCACCACGACGGCATCGGCCAGGACCTCCTCCACCGAGGGCAGGGACGTCACGATGTCAGGGCTGCCCGGGCAGCAACTGGAGCATCAGGGCCTCGCAGTCGGCGAGCAACGTGTCGTCCTGCATCAACCGTGCGGTGATGAACGTCTTGCGCCCCTCCACGCGGTCGACGCTGCCCTCGACGGTCAGACGCGTGTCGAGCGGTGTGATCGCGCGGTAGTTCACATGCAGGTAGGCCGTGCGGCTGATGGGCCGCCCGTACGCGTGGACGATCATGCCCATCAGGTCGTCGAACAGCAGCGGCAGCGTGCCGCCGTGCGCGGCACCGTTGCCACCGAGGTGGTAGCGCCGGAACATGCCCGCACTACGCACGCCCTCGGGCCCGAACTTCTCGATGTTCCACGGCGGCATGAGGAGACTCCCCCGGCCCGGCAACTCGATCGTGCGGCCCGCCGGCGACCGCCCCTCGGGGACGACGTGCGGTCCGAGCAGTTCGGCCAGCTTCTCCACCTGGTCCGCGGCCTGCGCGAGCACGTCGTCCGGGGCGTCGACCGACACCGCGAGGTCTTGCAACGTGCGCATTCCCTCGACGAACCGCGGCCAGTCCGGGCCGGGTGTCACCGGCTCGTATTTGGGGAACCCGCCGTGGTGCTCGTACTCGTCGTCGCCCTTGCCGTCGAGACGGGTGACGTCGGCAGCCTGTTCGCTCATACCTGCACGGTAAACCCGGGCAAAGTCCTGCGCGCGCGGACACCCGTCAACCGCACCCGATAACCTCGGAGCCGTGACTTTCAACCCGCAGCACTGGCGACCGGTTCCCGGTTTCGAGAACCTGACCGACATCACCTACCACCGGCATGTCACCCAGGGAATCGTCCGGGTGGCGTTCGACCGTCCCGAAGTGCGCAACGCGTTCCGCCCGCACACCGTCGACGAGTTGTACCAGGCGCTCGACCACGCCCGGATGACGTCCGACGTGGGCGCCGTGCTGCTCACCGGCAACGGTCCGAGCCCCAAGGACGAGGGCTGGGCGTTCTGCTCCGGCGGCGACCAGCGCATCCGCGGACGCAGCGGATACCAGTATGCGGAAGGCGAAACCGCGGACACCGTCGACAAGGCCCGCGCCGGACGTCTCCACATCCTCGAGGTTCAGCGCCTGATCCGGTTCATGCCGAAGGTCGTCATCTGCCTCGTCAACGGCTGGGCCGCGGGCGGCGGTCACAGCCTCCACGTGGTCTGCGACCTGACCCTCGCCAGCCGCGAACACGCCCGTTTCAAGCAGACCGACGCCGACGTCGGCAGCTTCGACGGTGGATACGGCAGCGCCTACCTCGCCAAGATGGTCGGCCAGAAGTTCGCCCGCGAGATCTTCTTCCTCGGTGAGACGTACACCGCAGAGGAGATGCACCAGATGGGCGCCGTCAACAAGGTCGTCGACCACGCCGAACTCGAGGATGTGGCAATCGACTGGGCCACCAAGATCAACGGCAAGTCCCCGCAGGCCCAGCGCATGCTCAAGTACGCGTTCAACCTGCAGGACGACGGACTCGTCGGTCAGCAACTGTTCGCCGGCGAGGCAACCCGCATGGCGTACATGACGGACGAGGCCGTCGAGGGCCGTGATTCCTTCCTCGAAAAGCGCGAACCCGACTGGAAGCCGTATCCCTGGTATTTCTGAGCGCCTACGTGTACTCGACCGCCATGCGGTCGATGGTGCCGTTGAACGGGAACGGCGCCCGGTCGTAGTAGTCCAGCGACACCGGGGAACCGAGGCAGGTGCCGACGTCGAGACAGTCGTTGGCTGTGAACAGCAACGGCACGCTCACCGGCACCTGCCCCTCCCCGACGACACTGCCGTCGACACAGAGCTTCACGTTCAGCGGGCCACCGGGCCGCGCCTCGATGAACTCCGTGACCACCTGCACCGTGCGGGCGCCCGGCGGGATCGGCACGGTCGCACGAATCTTGGTGCGCATCAGGATGAACAGGTTGTACTCGTAGCAGAGGTAGCCGTCGTCGACGAAGCACGTGAGTCCGCCGGCGTTGCTTCCCAGTGCGTAGAGCACTCCGCTCGGATTCTCCGGCGCGGAGAGGTCGAGGGTGACCCGGTTGTTCTTGTTGCCCAGCGCGGGAGCGCAGAACTCGGGCATCCGGATCGTGTCGCCGGAGAACTCCCAGCTCGTGTACGGCGTCGTGATCCGCTGCTCGGGATGCAGCGCGATGACCCACAGCCCGCCGCCGACGGGGAGCACGTTGTTCTTCGCGGCCTCGATCGCGAACAGTTCCCGCAGTTGCGCCAGCTTCTGCGGATGCTGCTCGGCGAGGTCCCGATTCTGAGTCCAGTCCTCGTCCAGGTTGTAGAGCTCCCACACGTCGTCGTCCGGGCTCCAGTCGCGGATGCCGCCCGGCACACCCGCCGCCCAGGGTGCGCGTGGCCCGAACGCGGACGCCATCCATCCGTCGTGGTAGATCGCCCGGCTGCCCATGATCTCGAAATACTGGGTGAGCTTTCCCCCTGTCGCGCCGGGTTCGACGAGCGTCTGCGCGAAGCTGGCGCCGTCCACCGGATCCTGCGGAACACCGTTCACCGTCCGCGGCGGGGTGATCCCGACGATGTCGTACAGCGTCGGCACCACGTCGTTGCAGTGCAGGAAATGCGTGCGGGGTGTCGGGTCCGGTGTCACCTTCGCCGGCCACCGCACGACCATCGGGTTGCGGGTGCCACCGAGATGGGACGCCAGCAGCTTCATCCCCTTGTAGGGTGCGCTGCCCGCCCACGCCCAGCCCGCGTGATACATGTTGTCGGTCTTCGGCGACCCCAGGACGTCGAGGCCACCGAGTTCCTCGAGGGCCGCGATGTGCTGCGCCGGTGTGGTCGGAATGCCGTTCTGCGCCAACAGTTCACTGATCGTGCCGTTCTGCCCCTCACCCGACGAGCCGTTGTCGCCCCAGATGTACAGGATCAGCGTGTCGTCCCGGTACCCCAGACGGTCCAGCTCGTCGAACAGCCTGCCCACCTGGACGTCACAGTGCTCGGCGTACCCGGCCGCGACCTCCATCAGCCGGCGCTGGAACGGCTTCTCGTCCTCGGGAATGTCGTCCCATGCGGCCATCGTCGGGTCCCGGTCGGTCAGCTCCGCTTCGGGGGGCACCCAGCCCTTCTCCTTCGCCCTCGTGAAGACCCGCTCCCGGTAGGCATCCCAGCCGTCGTCGAACTTCCCGGCGTACTTGTCGGCCCACGGCTTCATGATGTGGTGCGGTCCGTGCAGGCAGCCGCTGGCCCAGTACATGAAGAACGGTTTGTCGGCGTCGAACGCCTTGTGCCTGCGCAGCCAGCCGATGGCGTCGTCCGCGAGATCCTCACTGAGGTGGTAGCCCTGCTCCGGGGTCTTCGGCGGCAGCACCACCGTCGTGTTCCGCACCAGGTTCGGCTCGTACTGCGACGCCTCGCCTGCGAGGAAGCCGTAGAAGTACTCGAACCCGAGACCCGTCGGCCAGTTGTCGAACGGGCCGGCGGCCGTGGTCTCCTCGGCCGGCGTGTTGTGCCATTTCCCGAAAGCGGCAGTGCTGTACCCGTAGTGGCGCAGCACCTCGGGCCCCGTCGCACTCGACCTCGGGATGTGGCCGGAGTAGCCGTCCCAGTCGTTGGCCAGCTCGGCGATCTGCCCGTTGCCGACGCGATGGTGGTTGCGTCCGGTCAGCAGCGACGCCCGGGTCGGCGAACACATTGCGGTCGTATGGAATCGGTTGTACCCGACACCGTCCTGCAACATCGCGTCGAGCGTCGGGGTGTTCACCTCACCGCCGAGGCCGCTCGGCAGGCCCGGCCCGGCGTCGTCGATGAGGACGATCAGAATGTTCGGGGCGTCGCTGGGGAGCCGCCGCTCCTTCGGAAGTGGGCTGTACACCGACTCCTGCATGGTCCGGCCGGCGATGCTTCCCGACGGCGTCGGCGGGAACGGTAACGATTCGCCACCCGGTATCGGCTCACCTGTCACACTCGATTTCATGGCCCGGTCCCCTCGTCGTCCGATGCTGTCGATCCAGTCCAGCACCGGGCGGCCGGGCGCGAGTACACCCTCGGAGGGTGAAATACGCGGACGGATTCGTCGCCTCGGCAGGAGAGGGCACGCGAGGTCTCCGATTCGGGCACACTGACCCACATGAGCATCGACCGCGAGCTCCCCGCACCGGAACATCGTCGTCCGCCCGGAGTGAGCGACGACACCGTCGCCGCGCTCGGGAAGTTGTCGGAGGCCCTCGAAACGGTCGAGCGTGCCCGCGGGCACCTCTACTCGTTCCATCAGCTGATCGGACACGCCGACCTTCAGCTCGGCGAAGCCGTCGACGCGCTCCGCGACGCGGGACACGCGGCCGTCGCAGACCGGGTGCAGTCCGAACTCGTGGGACGCAACGTCGTCGAGGGCCGGTGGACGTTCCAGCTCGTCGAGGAGTTCGACGACCACTACTGGTCGCCGCTGCGCGAGCACGAGCGTGGCGCACGTCACGAACTCGCCGACGGACGGCGACACCTGTTCGAGGCGGAGATGAAGGAAGATCGACGCACACACGGCCGGACGGGACACGAAGCCCGGCCCGGCGAAGGAGGGTGACGGGTGGAGATCCTCAGCAGCAGGACGATTCTGCGGCCGCGCGACTACACCACGACACTGGGCTTCTACCGCGACATCCTCGGGCTCGCGACCGCCCGCGAATACCCCGGTGGCACGGTGTTCTTCGCCGGTCAGGGCCTGATCGAAGTGGCCGCGCACGGCGGAACGGGCGAGTCGTCCTCCTT
This sequence comes from Rhodococcus sp. P3_B8, assembly GCF_056402775.1. Classification (NCBI taxonomy): domain Bacteria; kingdom Bacillati; phylum Actinomycetota; class Actinomycetes; order Mycobacteriales; family Nocardiaceae; genus Rhodococcus; species Rhodococcus sp. P3_B8. Next base: position 18,536 of record NZ_JBFUGT010000062.1, on the reverse strand, counting down.
CGACGGCGCCCTGTGGCTGCAGGTTCGCGATCTCACCGCGGTGCAGACCGAGCTGGTTCTCGCCGGGGTGAAGATCGACCGCGAGGCCCGGCAGGAACCGTGGGGATTGTTCGAGATGTGGATCGCGGACCCCGACGGAATCCCGATCGTTCTGGTGCAGATCCCGGAGGATCACCCCATCCGCCGCGACGTCCGTCCGAAGGGTGAGAACTGACGGAAGGCCATACGCAGGAGTGATCCTGTGCACCGGACGTCAGCTGTACATTTTCGGTTGAAATCCGCACAATCTGGGTGTGACCGCAGAGCTCGTAGTTCTCCTGGTGGTGGTCGTCACCGCCCTCGCTTTCGATTTCACGAACGGCTTTCACGACACCGGCAATGCAATGGCCACCTCGATCGCGACGGGAGCTCTGCGACCCAAGGCCGCTGTCGCGCTCTCCGCATCGTTGAATCTGGTCGGCGCGTTCCTGTCCGTGGAGGTGGCGGCGACAGTCGCCAAGGGTGTGGTCAATCTGGGAGAAGTGGGCGGCGAGGATCTGCTGCTCATCGTGTTCGCCGGCCTGGTCGGCGGCATCATCTGGAACCTGGCGACGTGGCTGCTGGGCCTGCCGTCGAGCTCGTCCCACGCACTGTTCGGCGGACTGATCGGTGCGGCCATCGCGTCCATCGGCATGAGCGGTGTCGAGTGGGGCGGCGTGCTCAGCAAGGTCGTGGTTCCCGCCGTCCTCGCCCCGGTGGTCGCAGCACTGGTCGCCACTGCGGGCACCAAGCTGGTCTACCGGATTACCTCCGGCGTGCCCGAGGACACCAAGGAGCACGGGTTCCGCATCGGCCAGATCGGTTCCGCGTCCCTGGTGTCGCTGGCCCACGGAACCAACGACGCCCAGAAGACAATGGGCGTGATCTTCCTCGCACTCGTCGCGCACGGAAGCCTGTCCGCAGACGACGAGATGCCGTTCTGGGTGAAGCTCAGTTGCGCCATCRCCATCGCGCTCGGCACCTACCTCGGCGGCTGGCGCATCATTCGCACGCTCGGCAAGGGACTCGTCGAGATCGCCGCTCCCCAGGGCATGGCCGCGGAGTCGTCGTCCGCCGCCATCATCCTGACGTCCAGCCACCTCGGACTGCCGCTGTCCACCACGCACGTCGCGACCGGTTCCATCCTCGGCACCGGTCTCGGCCGCAAGGGCGCCGAGGTCCGCTGGGGCATCGCCGGGCGCATGGCCGTCGCGTGGCTGGTCACGCTGCCGTCCGCGGCGATCGTGGGAGCCGTGTGCTGGGTCATCGCCCACATGATCGGCGGTCTGCCCGGTGTTCTCATCGTGTTCGCCGCCCTGATCCTGCTCGCCGGGTTCATGTACCTCCGCTCCCGCCTGCAGCCGGTGACGTCCGGCAACGTGAACGCCGAGTGGGAGTCGGGCGACGCCGACGTTCCCGCCGAACCCACCGAACCGGGTGTGGCCGAGACCGCGGACTCCGCCGGTCCCGCCGCGAACCGCTGAGGGGCTCGCCATGACACTGCTCACCACCACCGTCAACTCGCTCTGGCAGGTCATCCTCGTCGGTCTGCTGTTCGGTGCCGGCCTACCCGCGATCTTCGCGCTCGGACTGCGCTCGCTCGGCGGCACGGACACCGGTGAGGGAGTCTCGCAGCCGACCGTCGCAGGCCGGATCGGCGCCTGGGCCTGTTTCGCCGTGGTGCTGATCGCGATCATCACTGGGATACTTCTCTTGATGCAGGGCTTTTTGGCCAGCAGCTTCGGTATCCACATCTTCTGAGCGGCGACCACGAGTCCCGTTCCATCGACGAAAGAAGCCGAACGCGTGCCCAAGAATTCACTTCGCTCCGTGCTCGACTGGCTACGCGCCGGGTACCCCGAGGGAATCCCGGCGAAAGACCATTTCGCGTTGCTGGCCGTGCTGCGTCGCCGTCTCACCGACGAGGAAATCGAACAGGTCGTCGCGCTGTCCATCGAGACGGCCCACGAGACACCCGAACGCCACGTCGACTACGACAACATCCGCCGCCTCATCAGCGAGATCACCCACGAGGAACCCTCCGAAGAGGACGTCGCCCGGGTGACGGAGAACCTCGAGGCCGGAGGGTGGCCGGTCGGACCCGACGCCGAATGCGGCGACGGTTCCGGCGACGGGGAAGAAACCCGCGACGCAGGCTAGTCATGAGCCTTCCACCGTTTCTCTCCTCCATCATCGGCTGGCTGCGAGCCGGCTACCCCAACGGCGTACCCGAGCAGGACTACATTCCGTTGTTCGCGCTGCTCACCCGCCGTCTGTCGGAAGACGAGGTGGACGCCGTCGCCGACGCCCTCGTCGAGGAGGGCGACATTCCCATCGAGAAGACCGACATCCAGGTGCTCATCACCAAGGTCACCGACGAGTTGCCGCTGGAGTCGGACGTCGACCGGGTGCGCAGTAACCTCGCCGCCGGCGGCTGGCCGCTGGCCGGGCCCGCCCAGTGAGCGAACTGCAGGTCCTGCCCGTCCCGTCCGGTGTCGGGGTTCTCGGCCTCCTACCGCAGCTGTCGGCGATCCTCGACGGAACCGCCCTCGCTGCGCTGCCCGTCCCCGCCGCGGACGAGCGGGAGACCCGGCGACTGACGGACGCACTGCACCCCGGGGAGCCGATCGACGACGGTGTCGCCCTCGTGGTCGCGACGTCCGGGACGACGGGAGTGCCGAAGGGGGCCATGCTCTCCGCGGCCGCGCTCCGCGCGAGCGGTGACGCGACGCACGCGCGGCTCGGGGGTGCGGGTTCCTGGCTGCTGACCCTTCCCGCCCACCACATCGCGGGCATGCAGGTGTTGCTGCGCAGTGTCCTCGCCGGCACCGAGCCGGTGGTGATCGACGTGACCGACGGCTTCGACCCCGGTGCACTGCCTGCCGCAGTCGCGTCGATGAGCGGCCCCCGCCGCTACACCTCGCTCGTTCCGACCCAGCTGGTCAAGGCCCTCGACCACCCTGACGCCGTGGCGTCGCTGGCCGCACTCGACGCCGTCCTCCTCGGCGGAGCCGCCACCCCCGCCCCCGTCCTACGTCGCGCAACCGACGCCGGCATCACCGTCGTCCGTACGTATGGAATGAGCGAGACGTGCGGTGGATGCGTATACGACGKGGTGCCCCTCGATGGGACCCACGTACGGATCGACGGTGACGGCCGTGTCCTCCTCGGCGGACCCATGCTCGCGTCCGGTTACCGCGGACTCCCCGACCATCCGGCGTTCGCCGAACCCGGCTGGTTCCGCACCGACGATGCCGGCGCCGTCACCGACGGCGTCCTCAGCATCTCCGGCAGGCTCGACGAAGCCATCTCCACCGGCGGTCTCACCGTCGTCCCGCAGGTGGTCGAAGCGGCTCTCGTCGCGCACCCCGGCGTCCGGGAATGCGCGGTGATCGGCCTCCCCGACGAGCGACTGGGGCGCCGCGTCACCGCCGTCGTCGTCGCCGAGCCCGGCACCGCACCGACACTCGCCGAACTCCGCTCCTTCGTCGAACGCACCCTCGACCCCACCGCCGCCCCCCGCGAACTGCACCTCGTCGACACCCTCCCCCTCCGAGGTCCGGGGAAGATCGACCGGCGCGCGCTGGAATCGCAGTTCGGCTAGCGGGTCCGCCCGTCTGCGAAGACATTGGCCAGATGCGCCCGCAATTTCCGCGCGTCTGGCCAAAATCCACGCGGATGCTGTTGTCCACGAGTCGAGCTCTATCCACAGGCTCCGCCGAAATCCCAGGTGAGCGAACCGATCACCACTGCGGGGTGGGGCACGATGTCGCCATGAGCGACGACGTGATCTTCCGACGCAGAGCCTTGGCCGACGGTTTCACCGACTCCGAGATCCGGCATGCACGCGATTCCGGGCGTCTCGTGCGAATCGCGGCGGGTGCGTACGTTTCCGACGAGCACTTCGCCGCACTCGATGCGCCTGCGCTGCATCGGGCCCGCATTGCGGCGGCCCTGCAGTCGCGCCCACCCGGCGTCGTGGTGAGCCACACCTCTGCGGCACTGCTGCACGGCATGGACCTCGGCGACCTTCCATTGGAACGGGTGCATCTGACGAGGAACCACGCCTCCGGTGGTGGCCGAACCACGGGAGTCCACGTCCACGCCACACCGTTGGACGCGTCCGACGTCGTCACCCTGGGCGGGCTGGCGGTCACCTCCCCCGCCCGGACTGTGGTCGACACCGCACGCATCTCGACGTTCGACCAAGCCGTCGTCATCGGCGATTCGGCGCTGCATCGTCGACTCGTCTCGCTCGACGAGATTCTGGACGAGGTCGGCCGGGCGGGACCTCGCAAGGGCATCGCGACGGCGCGGCGGGCAGCGAGTTTCCTCGACGGTCGCAGCGAGAGCCCTGGGGAATCGCTGAGCCGCATCCGGATCCGCCAGCACGACCTGCCGTCTCCCGAACTCCAGCACGTCCTCCACGACGGCACCGGTGTCTTCCTCGGCAGAGTCGATTTCTTCTGGAGAGAATTCGGCGTGGTCGGGGAGTTCGACGGTATGGGGAAATACGGCGTCGACGGTGGCCAGGCGGCAGTGGCGGTCCACCGCGAGAAGCTCCGGGAGGACGCGATCCGCGACGCCGGGTACGAGGTCGTCCGGTGGACATGGCGCGACCTGTTCGACTTCGCTGCCGTCAAGGCGCGCTTCGACAGGGCTTGCGCGCGTGCCGGGCACCGGCGCTGACAGACGTTTGCTGAGACATTCGCCGGATTCCGCCGCAATTGCCCCTGATTCCGGCCAATGTCTCTGAGTCCGCAGGACAACGGCGTCCGCAAGCCCGTGCAAGAGGCGTGCAAGCCCGCTGCAAGGGGTGGGCTGCATCGTCTACGGCATGAACCTCACTGCAACTCCCCCAGCCATAGAGGCCGACGGGCTCGTGAAGCTCTTCGGCCGTCAGCGCGCCGTCGACGGCGTGAGCCTGTCCGTCCCGACCGGGTCGGTGTACGGAGTGCTCGGCCCGAACGGCGCCGGCAAGACCACGACGGTGCGGATGCTTGCGACGCTGTTGCGTCCGGACGGCGGCGAGGCCCGCATCTTCGGCCACGACGTGGTGCGCGAACCCAACGCGGTGCGCTCGCTGGTCGGTGTCACGGGCCAGTACGCGTCCGTCGACGAGGACCTGTCGGCGGTCGAGAATTTGGTGATCTTCGCCCGGTTGCTTGGTCTGAGCCGGGGCGATGCCCGCCGCAAGTGCACGGAACTGCTCGAGGAGTTCGACCTCACCGAGGCGGCGACGAAGCCGCTCAAGAATTTCTCGGGCGGCATGCGTCGACGTCTGGACCTGGCGGCCAGCCTGATCGCCCATCCCCCGCTGCTGTTCCTCGACGAGCCGACGACGGGTCTGGACCCTCGGACGCGCGCCCAGATGTGGGACACCATCCGCAGGCTGGTCGCGGACGGGTCGACGGTGCTGCTCACCACGCAGTACCTCGACGAGGCGGATCAGCTGGCCGATCGGATCGCCGTCATCGACCGCGGAAAGGTGATCGCGGACGGCACGGCCGACGAGTTGAAGGCGTCCGTGGGCGTCTCCTCGCTGCAGTTGACCCTGGTCGATCGCGGGCAGACCGACGACGCGCGGTCGGTGATCGCCCACACCCTCGGTGTGGAGGTCGCGATCACGCCGGAGATCGGCCGTCTCACCGCGCCGACGACCGATCCGTCGCTCACCGTGGAACTCCTGATCCGGTTGCGCGACCACGGGATCGCCGTCGACGAGATCACCGTCCAGAAGCCGAGTCTCGACGAGGTCTTCCTCACCATCACCGGCCACGGCGCAGACGCCACCGAGGCCGACACCGAACGGAGCGTCGCATGACCACCACCCTCGAATCCCGCACTCACGCGGGCCCCCAACCGATTCCGGAGGCCCGGAACCGGATCAGCCTCGAGCAGTCCGTCGCGAACACGCTGACCATGGCGTACCGGGGACTGCTCAAGATCAAGCACAACCCGGAGCAACTGTTCGACGTCGTCGTCCAGCCGATCATCTTCACGTTGATGTTCACGTACATCTTCGGTGGCGCGATCTCCGGCGACGTGGCGTCGTATCTGCCGATCATCATCCCGGGCATCCTGGTCCAGACGGTGATCACCACGTCGATCGTGACGGGCACCCAGTTGCGGGAAGACATGGACAAGGGCGTCTTCGACCGCTTCAAGTCCCTGCCGATCGCCCGCATCGCGCCGCTGTCCGGTGCGCTCCTCGCCGACGTCGTGCGGTACGGCATTGCCACGACCATCACGTTCGCCGTCGGTATCGCGATGGGGTACCGGCCCGGCGGCGGTGTCGTCGGGGTGGTGTCGGCCGGCGCGCTCRTCATCGTCTGCGCCTTCTCGATCAGCTGGATCTTCGCCCTGATGGGTGTCCTGATGAGCAAAGCGTCGTCGGTGCAGGGCATTTCGATGCTCATCCTGTTCCCGCTGACGTTCATGTCGAACGCGTTCGTGCCCGCCGACACGATGCCGGGCTGGATGCAGGCGTTCGTGAACGTCAACCCCGTGTCGCATGTCGTGACCGCGGTGCGTGAACTCGTCAACGACGGCCACTTCGGTGTCCACGTCGTGTGGTCGCTGCTCGGTGCCGCCGTGATCGTCGCGATCATGGCACCGCTGACGGTCCGGACGTACATGCGTAAGGCCTGACACCCGAAGAACGAAGCGACCCGGTGGACGCGGGGTCCACCGGCTCGCTTCGCCTATTTCTCCAGTTCGGGGGCGTCCGCCTGCAACTCCCCCACCTCGGTCTTGAGGATCCGCATCGAGCGGCCCAGGCCGCGGGCGGCGTCCGGAAGTTTCTTCGACCCGAACAGCACCACGAGCACCACCGCGATGATCGCCCAGTGGCTCGGGCTCAGCGCCCCCACTACTGGGGCTCCTCACCGTCGGGGTACACGGCGTCCACCTCGACCTCGACGAGCCAGCCCGCGGCGGGCAGGCTCGCGACCTCGAGCGCGAACCGGCTGGGACGCGCGGAGTTCCGTTCCATCGGCGCGGCCGGTTCCGCGGTGCCGAGCGGGACCAGTTCGGTGTCACCGGCGCCGAGGTTGGTGTTCGCAAAGAACTGCCGGTAGGCGCGGTTCCAGCCGGCGTAGTCGGCGCGGTCGGTGCCGGGGGCGTTGTCGAGGAACACCCGCATGGTCACGACGTCCTCGAGCGTCAGCCCCTGTGCCTCGAGATTGTCGCGAATCCGCTTCAGCGCGTTGATTCCCTGCGCTTCGGTGATCGTGACTCCGGCCGGGAGTGCGCCGCCCGCGAACACGTCGGTGTCGATGTACGACTCGGGGGTGCCCTCGGGTGCGGCCTTGTTGGACGCGCCCGGGCCGATGCCGCTCGACTTGTAGACGGCGGTGCCGCCACCGATGGCCACACCCTGCGCGATCATCGGATTCGCCTCGCCGGCTTCGAGAACGGACTTCGACACGAACGTGCTGCCGGGCGCTTCCGCCGCCGCCTCCTCGGAGGAGCACGACGTCGCCCCGGCGATCAGAGCGGACGCTGCGAGCGCGGCGGTCACGGCCTTGGTACGAAAAGACTTCACAGTTCACAACTCCTTGTTCGAGGGGAAGGTCAGGCTTCCTGGGCCACGCGCTCGTGGAGGTGGGTGACGACGTCGCGGGCGGACGTCAGGGCGCCGTGCTGCCACGCGATCGCGTTGGACAGGTGGTCGCCGGCGAAGTAGATCTTGTCGACGGGTTCGAGCAGCTTCTCGTACTCGGGAGTGGCCGCCCCGCCGTGCGAGCCGCCGCTGCCCGCCCAGTTGGCCCAGGCACTCTCGGAGTACTTGGTGCGCCGCCAGCTGCCTGAGAACGACGAGGAGATGTCGCGGGTGTACTTCTCGCCGTGGATCTCCGAGCCCTCCGCGATCGCCTTGGCGAGCCGCTGGCGGTGGGTGAGGGACTCGAACGCTTCCTGACGCTTGCCGCTGCTGTAGTAGGCGACGACCACGCCCCGGTCGGAGTTGTAGTGGTCGTACGGGAACATGATCTGCGAGATGTCCTTGTCGGTGTTGGATGCGCCGCCGTAGATGCGGTCCTCCGTCTCCCACCACCGGCGCGAGTACTCGATGCCGAGCTTTCCGGACGACGACGGCTTGGCCGCCTTCAGCGCGGTGAGCACGTCGGCGGGCAGATTGTTCTGCAGTCGTCCGATGAGGTGCGGCGGGATGGTGCAGATCGCGTAGTCGGCGGTGATCGACTTCTTCGCGCCGCCGGCGGTGTATTCGACGGTGACGCCCTCGGACACGTTCTTCATCGACGTCACCTCGGCGCCGAAGACGATGTTGTCGGTGCCGATCCGGTCCTGGAACGCGTAGTAGATCCGGTCCATGCCGCCGACCGGGGTGAACATCATCATCGCCTGGTCGTAGCCGAAGTCGAAGCTGAAGTTGCGGCCGATGCCGCTGCGGATCACTTCCTGCATCGCGAACGGCTTCTTCTCGGTGCCGAAGTTCAGGCCAGCCCCGGGCTCGGAATCGTATCCGCGACGGGAGGATCCGAGGTAGCGTCCGTCGTCGGACAGGTCCCCGAAGTCGCTGAGGAACTCCGACAGCGCGTCCTTGTCCTCCCGGCTCAGCACCTGGTCCAAGGCGCCCTGATCGGTGGCCTTCTTCAGCAGCTCCGACATGTAGCCGAACGTGTCGGCCTTCGCGGCCCGGTACGTGACGGACTGGCCCGACAGCGACGTGTCGCTCTGATAGTTCACGAACGTGTTGGCGTTCTGGTTTCCGAAACCCTGGATCTCGACGCCGAGTTCGCGGCAGTAGTCGAGCGTGATGTGGCTCTGCGGGATGCGGGTGGCGCCGACGTTGTAGAAGTGCCCCTCCGAGAACGTGCATTTCTGCGTCTCGCCGTTCAGGTCGGTCTCCTCGGTACCGCCCCGGGCGGTCCAGACGCGGCCACCGGGCCGGGTGCGAGCTTCGAGGACCGTCACCGTGTATCCGGCCTTCTGCAGTTCGAACGCCGAACACAGGCCGGCGGGGCCGCCGCCGAGCACGACCACGGAGTGGCTGCCCTTCACCTTCCCGATCAGGTCGCCGGCCGCGAGCGGCTGGAACGCGCGGGCGGGAGCGGCGGTCGACGGTGCGAGCCCGAGCGTCGACATCGCGCCGTACGCGAGTCCCGCGCCCCCGGTGGCCCCGAGGCCCTTCATGAAAGATCTACGTGTGAATGCCAATTCGCGCTCCCATTCTTGCGCCCGGCGACCCGGGTAACTTGTCCGGATTCATCCTGGGAGGAACGCGAGTCGGGAAGTTGTCGGCAGCGAAACAGTCTGAGGCCGGCGAGCGAGAACGGACGCGGGCCGTTCTCACTCCCGAAGCGGAGTTCGACCCGAAACCGAAACTTTTCGGCAACACGACCCGGCTAGTTTCACGCGCATGTCAGCCCTTTCCGACGCCATCGCGCGTTCGTTCGCCACCGGCGAGCCCGAACGTCAGGCCGTGTCGCCGCTGCGTGCGCTGGGCCGGCGGCAGTTGTCGGGCTTCGAGGTTCTCGCCCAGTCGGTGGCCACGACGGCTCCGGCGGTGTCGATGGTGGTCCTGCCCGTCACCATGTTCACCCACCAGATGCTGCTGAGCGGTCTGATCACGATCGTCGTCGCCACGGTGGTGGTGTCCCTGATCGCGGTGTGTGTCTCGCAGTTCACGCGACGCATGGCGGCCGCGGGCGGCCTCTACAGTTTCGTGTTCCAAGGCCTCGGCACGCGTGCCGCGCTGACCGCTGGGGTCGCCATGCTGACCAAGTACGTGGGCAGTGCGGTGATGACGCTGTACCACGGTGGCCAGGCCGTGATCGCGACGCTCGGCTTCTTCGGGCTGGAATTGCGCGAACCCGCCGAACGTCTCCTCGTGTACGCCGGGATCGCGATCGTGATCCTCGGCTGCCTGGTCCGCGGGGTGCGGTTCGCGGCCCTCGCCATCCTCGCCGTCGAATCGTGCTCGTTGCTGTTCATCGTCGGTCTGATGATCGTGACCGGTGCGGGCGGCCAGCACGCCGCGGTGCCGCCGTCCGATTCCGCGTACGGGCCACTGCTCATGACGCTGGCCGCGGTGTTCGCCCTGGCCGGCTTCGAGAGCGCCACGTTCTTCGGTCCGGAGGCCAAGCGCCCGCTCGCCACCGTCACCCGCACCGTGATGCTCACGCCGATGATCTGCGGCGGCCTGTTCATCTTCTCGGCGTGGGCCGCGTGGTCCGGTCGCACGGATACCCTGGTCAATGCGTATCTGCACGGCACCGGCACCGGGGTCGACCCGGCCGTGGTGATCGCCCTGAACCTCGGGTTGGGCACGTCGTGGCTGGCGTCGGCGATGGCGTCGTCGAATGCCGCGTCGCGCCTGCTGTATTCGATGGGGATCGAACGAGTCGTGCCGCGTCTGTTCGCCCGGGTGCACCGGAGCTACCGCACCCCGTACGCGGCGCTGGCGGTCATCGTGTGCGCCGTGTGCGTCGGTGCCGCGACATTCGCCGTCGTCGGCAAATCGACCGGATTTTCTCACGTGCAGTTGATCGCCAGGACCGCGGTGGTCGCGGCGTACGTGCTGGTCGCCGTGGCGTCGGTGCGGTTCCYCAGCCGCATCGGGGAACACACCCCTCTCGTCCTGGCGGCGGGAGTCGCGGGCAGCGCCGCCGGCGGAATCGTCCTGGCCTACATGCTGTTCGTGAACGTGGCCCACGGCTTCGCGATGGTCCCCACCGTGGTGCTGACCCTGTTGCTGTCGGGTTCGGCGTGGCAGGTGTACCTGCGATGGCGCCACCCGGCGAGTCTGCGGTCGATGGGTGTGTTCGACACGGCGGAAACGGATGATGTGCTGCCGGGAGCCGGCGTGTTCGCCACGGACGCCGCCGGAAACCTCGCGTTGACGGCGGCTGGACGTACCCCCGGGTCCCGGTGATGGGCGCCCGAGCGGGGGAGATCGCGGGCCACGAACCACGCGCCGTGCAGAAGGCACTCGCCCTGCTCGAGGCCGTGGCTCAGCTCGGGTCCGGGGCGACCGCGCGAGACATCGCCGCACACGCGGGGATCCCCCAGGCCACGGCGTACCGGCTGCTCAATCTCCTGACCGCCGACGGCTATCTGGTGCGGATCGCCGACCTGTCCGGGTTCGCACTGGGCCGAAGGACCAGACAGCTCGCGGGGGCGGAGGCGGCACCGGACCCGGTCGACCACCACGCCGTGCTCGAGGAACTGCGGGGGCAGGTGCGTTTCGGGATCCATCTGGCGTCGTTCACCGGCGGCCGGGTGCGACTGATCGACCGGGACCCCGACCACGAACTCAGCGGCGAGAACACGATCGCCGCGCACCTACACGCGTCCGCCATCGGCAAGATCCTCCTCGCGTCCCGTCCGGACCTGGTGCCGCCGAGTCTGCGCCGGGTCACGTCGCGGACCGTCACCGACATCGCCGCGCTGCGGGGCGAACTCGACGCCGTCCGTCACACCGGCTCGGCCCGAGAGGTCGACGAGGTGCGGGTGGGCCGCAGCGCCGTCGCCGTCCCGGTGCACGATGTGCAGAACGCGGTGGTTGGATGCCTTGCGGCGATCGGCAAGACCGGACGCCTGGCCGTCGACGATCCCGAACTCACCGACCTCCWGCGATCGTGTGCGGCCCGGGTGAGCGGCCGGGTCCCTGCCTGAGGCCGGCACTCACCTCGAACCGGCGAGCATGTCCAGGATTTCGGCGCGCACCGCGCGACGCGACCAGCCGCCGAACCGCTTCTGCGCCGCCTCCCAGCGGTCCTCCCCCACGCGCTCGACTGCGAACGCGACGTGCCGGGGGTGTCGCAACGACGCGATGTCCTGCCGGGCCCGGGCCCGGACCGACAACGCCAGCAGGGCGAGGCCCCGATCCTGGTCACCGGCAGCGAGTTCGAAGCACCCCACACCGGCCGCGACGGTTCCGGTGACCGGCAGATCCTGGTAGGCATCCTGTCCCAGCCTCGACAGCGCCGCCTCCGCGAGCTTCGGCACGAAYTCCATCATCATCTCCGACCGGCCGTGCAGTACATGTGCGCACACCACCGACGCCGCCAGCATCATTCCGAACGGGTCGGCGTACGGCTCGGACAGCATCCGGGGATACACCATGTCCAGCGCCTCACGGTAACGGGCGAGCCCGCGTTCCACGTCGCCGTCCGCGAGATCGATTTCCGCGAGACTGCCGGTGGCGGCGGCCCGCCATTCGTCCGGCTGGTGGTCGTCGGTCCCGGTGCCCGCACCGCGATGCTCGAGTACCGTCTCGGCCAGCACCTTCCGGCCGGCCTCCACGTCACCGGCGGCGATCAGCGCGGAGGCCTGGAAGCCCCACAGCTGATCCGCCTCCTCCTGCGCACCCAGCTTCCGCATGCCCTCGACAGCATCCTGATAGTGCCGCACCGCGTCCCGGTACTCACCGGACTGGCTCTGCAGTGAACCGAGGAACTGCGACGCCATCGCCGTGCCCCACACGTCACCGATCGCCCCGCACAGTCCGGACACGGTCGTGGCATCCTTCATCGCGCCGCGGAAGTCGCCGAGGTTCTCCCGCATGCTGGCCCGCGCGGAGAGGGCGGCCGCGCGGGTCTCCGGATCCTCGGACCGCACGCCTTCCGCGACGATCCTCGCCAGCCGCCGACCCGAACCCAGCGACAGGATGAGCCGCACCGCGAACCCGGTGACCGACGGTAGGTCGGGGCGCTCCCGGAGCACGTGACGCAGCCGGATCCGGGCACGGGCGAGCGTGCGTGTCTGGCCACCGAACACCAGGTGCATCGCCGCGAGCAGGAAGGTGTACGCCACCAATTCCGAACCGACGTCCGTCAGGTCGGCGTCCGCCGTCGACCCGAGAATCCGCGGGGTCCAGTTCATCACTTCCGAGTGCGCACCCCGGATGGCCCACAGGCCGCCCAGCACCGGGAACACGGTCGCCACCGTCTCGGCGTCGTCGCGCTCGACCGCCCACCGCAGGACCGCGAGCAGGTTGTCGTGGTCGGCGTCGATGTCGTCCGCGAGCGCGACCTGGTCGGCGCGGCACCGGCGGAGCGCCTCGGACGCGAACTGGCTTGCCCAGACTCCTTGGCGAGCAAACACTTCCGTCCCCTCGCCGGCCGCCGCGAGCTGTTCCTCGCCATACTCGCGCACCGTCTCGAGCATGTAGTAGCGCAGCGTGTCCGACGTCTCCGATACGGACAGCAGGGATTGGTTGACGAGGCCCTCGACGGCGTCCACGACATCGTCGACGCCGTCCCACTCCGCGATCGTCCGGGCGGCGTCGAGGGTGAACCCGGCCGGGAACCGGCAGAGTCTGCGCAGCGCGATCTGCTGCTGCTCACCCAGAAGCTGCCAGCTCCAGTCGATGACGGCGTGCAGGGTGCGGTGCCGCTCGGGCGACGTCGGGTCGTGGGATCGCAGTAGCGCGAACCGATGCTCGAGCCGTCGGCCGATATCCTCGACACTCATGCTGCGCACCCGGGCGGCGGCCAGTTCGAGCGCGAGCGGGAGACCGTCGAGGGTGCGGCAGACGCTGCGGACCGTCTCCGGGTCGAGGCGCGCGGTGGGCCGCACGGCGCGAGCCCGCGCCGTGAACAGTTGCACGGCGGGCGCGTCCTCGTCGTCGATCGCGAGCGGCGGCAGCGGGTACACGGCCTCGGACGCGAGCATGAGGGGTGACCGGCTGGTGGCGAGGACGGTCAGCTGGTCGCCGGCCGCCACGAGGTCGGCCACGACCTCGGAGCACGCGCCGATGACGTGCTCACAGTTGTCGAGGATCAGGAGCATCGGCCCCGCCGACAGCGCTTCCCGGAGCCGTTCCCGCGCCGAGTGGACGCGGCTGACGGTGAGCCGGCCCGGCGCGATGTCGACCTCGCTGAGCCCGAGCGTGCTGCTGATCGCCGCGACGACGTCCTCGCTGCTGCGCAGCGACGCGAGTTCCACCAGGGCCACCGACGTCCCCGTGGCTGCCCGCGCACCCAGTTCGTGCGCGAGTCGCGTCTTGCCGGCACCGCCGGGCCCGAGGATGGTCACCACGCGCGAGGACGTGAGCGACCGCTCGATCTCGGCGATGTCCGAGTCGCGTCCCAGGAGGGCGTTGGGTGCCGCGCGGAGCCCGATCGCCGTCCGATCCGGCGACACGAGGAGCGGAGCCGCCACGGCACCGGGACGTCCGCCGCGCAGAATCCCGGTGTGCAGAGCGACGAGCGCGGGCGACGGATCGGCCCCCAACCGGGACACCATCCGCTTGCGGAAGGTCGCGAACACGTCCAGCGCCTCGTTGTCCCGCCCGAGCCCGGCGAGCGCCCGCATCAGGTGCGCGTGCCCCTGCTCGTCCAGAGGTTCGGCGGCGACGTGGGCCAGCGCCTTCGGGAGGGCGGCGTCCCAGTCTTCGACCGCCACCAGCGCCGCCAGTTCCGCGGCCTCGAGTTGCCCCCGGACCCCTGCGGAATCGGCGGCGAGTTCCGTTGCGGCGGCACCGCCCGGAAGGTCCGCGCCCGGGTCGCCCCGCCACAACGCGAGGGCATCGCGGATCTCGTCCGGCCCGACGCTGCGACCGTTCCCCCGGCCCTGCAGCCGGCGTACCACGTCCTCCGCGCGCGCCAGATCGACGGCATCCCTGGGCACCGCCAGCCGGTACCCGGCCGGGCCGATCTCCAGCGCTCCGTCCGGCAACGCCGCGCGCAGCCGGGAGACCTGCGTGTGCAACGCATTCATCGGGGACCGCGGCGGATCCTCGCCCCACACCTCGTCGATGAGGGCCTGCGCCGACCGGCTCCGGCCGGGATCGCGGGCGAGAGCGACCAGCAGGCTGCGCGCGCGGGTGCCGGGCAGCGGCGCGAGCACGCCCGATCGCCACGTCGATATTTCACCCAACAACGCGACCTGGATCGGTGTGCTTGCCGGTGCCACTCTCTCGTCCACGCTCATGTGCTGGTCCACCGCGTTCGATGGTATTGCACGGCGTGGGTGCGGGCGTCTTCTCGCACGGTGCAAAGATCGGTGCATGGCAACGGCTGCTCAATGGATCGAAGGCGCTCGTCCGCGCACCCTCCCGAACGCGATCGCCCCGGTGCTCGTGGGCACCGGCGCCGCGGCGTCGCTCGGCGGCGCGGTGTGGTGGAAGGCAGTACTGGCACTGGTGGTCTCTCTCGCGTTGATCGTGGGCGTCAACTTCGCCAACGACTACTCGGACGGGATCCGCGGCACCGACGACGAGCGGGTGGGCCCGCTGCGGCTCGTAGGGTCCAAGCTGGTGAAACCATCGGCGGTGAAGGCTGCGGCCATCGCCTGCTTCGCCGTCGCCGCGGTGGCCGGTCTGGCCCTCGCCGCCACCACCGCGTGGTGGCTCGTGCTCATCGGCGCCCTCTGCATCGTGGGCGCCTGGTTCTACACCGGCGGCAAGAAGCCGTACGGGTACAGCGGGTTCGGCGAGGTCGCCGTCTTCGTGTTCTTCGGTCTCGTCGCCGTGCTGGGCACCCAGTACGTGCAGGCCGAGACGGTGGACTGGGCCGGTCTCGTGTCCGCGATCGCCGTCGGTTCGTTCTCGAGCGCGGTTCTCGTCGCCAACAATCTGCGGGACATTCCCACCGACACCGAGTCCGGCAAGCGCACGCTCGCCGTCCGGCTCGGCGACTCGCGTACCCGAATCCTGCATCTCGTCACGCTGACGGTCCCGTTCGTCGTGACGCTGGTCCTGGTGCTGCGCACCCCCTGGTCGCTCGTCGGACTGCTCGCGCTGCCTCTCGCGGTCCGGGCGAACGCGCCGGTCCGCTCCGGCGGCCTGGGCCTCGCACTGATTCCGGCGCTTCGGGATTCGGGGCTGGCGATGCTGATCTGGGGCGCCGCCACCGCCGTGGCCCTCTCGGTCGCCTGAGCGGCCGCCCGGTCAGTCGCCGTCCGGGAGGACGATGCCGAGGATGAAGTTGACGATCGAGATGATCAGGCCTCCCCACACGGCGGTCCAGAAGCCGTCGACGGTCAGGCCGTAATCGGTCTGGGAGCTCAGCCATGCGGTGAGCAGCAGCATCAGGGCATTGATCACCAGGGTGAACAGGCCGAGCGTCAGGATCAGCAACGGCAGCGACAGCAGCTTCACCAGTGGTTTGACGAAGATGTTGACGACGGTGAACACCGCCGCGATGCCGAGCAGCACCACGATGTCCCATCCGGTTCCGTTCCCCGAACTGGAGATGTCGATGCCCGACACCCAGGCTGCCGCCAGCCAGATCGCGAACGCGTTGATGACGAGGCGTACCAAGAAGGTCATGGGTGCATGCTGGCACACCGTTCGGACAAACGGGAACCGGATAACCCGGGACCGGGAGGGTCAGGCGGCGCGGTCGTCGAGTGCCGCGTGCACGCGACGGCGGAGTTCGCCGACACCGACCTGGACCTCGAGGATCTCCCGCGTCGTGCCGTCGGCCACTCGCAGCACTCCGAGGAAAATGTGCTCGGCGCCGATGTGATCGTCCTTGCGCGCCAGCGCCTCCCGCAGTGACAGTTCGATCGCCTTCTTGGCGTCGCGGGTGAACCCGATGTGCCCCGACTTCCGGCCGAACCACCCGCGCTTCTCCGACGGCTCCTCGGGATCGAGGACGCCCTTGCCGAAATTCTGCTCGAGGCTCTGCCGCACCGCGTCGAGGTCGATGCCTATCGATTCGAGCGCTTCCGCGTCGGCGTCGCTCAAGGCCGTGCCGCGCGTCGCGACGGTCGATCGCGACTTCTCCTCCTCGATGCCGGCGTCGACGAGGATGCCGTGGACGGGTTCGGTTTGCACGGACAGCAGCGCGAGCACGAGGTGTTCGGGCCCGATCTGGGGCGACTTCAGTGCGCGCGCTTCCTGTTGCGCGCCGATCACCACGGCCCGGGCGTCCGTCGAGAATCGTTCGAACATGCGCCGTTACCTCCCTCTCCGGTTGTGCTTCTGATGGACGGCCTGCCTGCTCACCTCGAGGGAGTCGGCGATCGCCTGCCAGGACCAGCCCTGGGCGCGGGCGTTGGCGACCTGGATGGCCTCGAGCCGTTCGAGGAGACGCCGCAGCGCACGCACGGCCCGCAGCCCCTCGGCGGGGTCGGGGCTGCCCGCGGCTGCGGCGAGCGTGGTTGCTTCGGTCATGCATGTCAATTTAGGTTGACACCGACCGGGTGTCAACCCTCCTTGACAGATCCCGGGGCCGTCAGTACGCGGCGACCGCCCCGTCGACAGCGATCTGCAGTTCCTTCTGCACGACGTGGGCGATGTCCATCGGCTTCGCCGGGAGGTCGAACAGCGGTTCCCCGACGAAGACGCTGGCCGACTTCACGTTCTYGGGGTCGGGCCCGTGGGCGTCCGGCCCGTAACTGAGGCCGATGGACAGCAGGACGGGTGAGACTCCGCGATCCGCCGCACGTTTCGCGATGTGACCGATGCCGCTGTTGATGTGCTGCAGGCGGGTCGGGTCGTCCTCGTTGCACGTGCCCTCGGGGAAGATTGCCAGGTTGTCACCGCGACACAGCCGTTCGGCGGAGATGTCCATCATGAGCCGGCCCGCGTCGGCGACCGCCCGGAGTCCGTAGTTCTTGCTGCGGAACACCGGGATGCCGCCCATCATGTCGACCTTCTTGTGCAGGTCGGGGTCGACGAACAATTCATCCTTGGCGAGCACCCGGGTGCGTCCGATCGCGCGGCGCAACGGCGTGTTCCATGCCGTGGCCGCAAGCGTGTACTGATCGCTGTGGGTGATGTGATTGGTGGCGACGATCAGCACCCTGCCGGACTTCACCAGCCCCGCCAGCTGCGCCTTCGCGTCGTTCGCGTACACGACCCGCGGCCGGTACTTCGCATACAGCGACGCGTACGCCAGCTTGGCGAGCATTCGATTCTGCTGATGGTCGCGGTAGTACGCGTACACCGCTTCGTAGTTCTCGAGAGTTACCTCGGGCTTGTCCATCCTGGTCCCCGCTCCGTCGTCCTATCGCCAGGCTACCAACCTACGGTTGCGTAGCCTACGGTGGAGTAAGTTTTGGGAAAGTGCAGGGAAACTGTGCGAACAGCACGATTTCGGGTACAAAAGACCTGTGATCCGCCCGGCCATTTCCACCGACCTGCCCGTTCTGCAAGACATCGAAATCGCGGCGGGTGCGCCGTTTCGTGACATCGGAATGGACGCCGTCGCCGACGATCCCCCGTTCACACTCGACGAGTTGACCGAATACCTCCAGCTGGAATGCATTTGGGTTGCGGTCGACGCAGACGATGCCCCGGTCGCATACGCACTCGTCGCCGTGGTCGACGGGGCCGCCCACATCGAGCAGGTGTCGGTCCACCCCGGCCACGCCCGCCAAGGGCTCGGCGCCCTGCTCCTCGACGAGATCTCGTCGTGGGCGGCCGTCCGCGGACTGCCCGCCCTCACCCTCACCACGTTCGTCGACGTCCCGTGGAACGCCCCCTACTACGAGCGGCTGGGTTTCCGCCCCTTGCCCGAAGACACCCTGACCCCGGGTCTGTCGCGCATCCGCGCCGACGAGGCCAGGCACGGCCTCGCCGCATGGCCGCGGGTCACGAT
>NZ_JBFUGT010000061.1:0-33545 GCF_056402775.1 Rhodococcus sp. P3_B8 | reverse complement strand
GTCCCGCCCGGTGACGGCGCCGGTGCGGACCGCCGCGACAGCGCCTCAGCCAGGCTGACCCGGCCACTCCCCCGTCGCCGCGAAGCGGTCGAGCACCGCGGCCGGGCCCGTAAGGTCGATACCCTCCCCGGCCACCCAGTCGTCGTCGAAGTAGGTGTCCGCGTAGCGTTCGCCGCCGTCGCACAGGATCGTGACCACACTGCCGGACCGTCCGGCCGCGAGCATCTCCGCGACGACGGTGAACGCACCCCACAGGTTCGTGCCCGTGGAGCCGCCGACCCGGCGGCCCAGCACCGAACTGGCGTGCCGAGCGGTCGCGATGGACGCGGCGTCGGGCACCCGCATCATCCGGTCGATGACCTGCCCGACGAACGACGGCTCCACCCGCGGCCTGCCGATGCCCTCGATGCGCGAGGGCATCCCCGTCGCGTAGTCGCAGGAGTTGGTGTCGTAGCCGCCGAAGAACGCCGAGTTCTCCGGATCCACCACGAGCAGCCGGGTCGCGTGTCTGCGGTAGCGGATGTACCGGCCCAGCGTCGCGCTGGTGCCGCCGGTCCCGGCGCTCATGACGAGCCACTCCGGCACCGGGTGCTCTTCACGAATCATCTGGTGGTAGATCGACTCGGCGATGTTGTTGTTGCCCCGCCAGTCGGTGGCCCGCTCCGCGTGCGTGAACTGGTCCATGAAGTGACCGCCCGTCTCCGCGGCGAGCCGTCGGGCCTCGCTGTAGATCTCCGGCGGCCGGTCGATGAAGTGGCAGCGACCGCCCTGCGCCTCGATGAGGGCGATCTTCGCGCCGCTCGTGCTGCGCGGCATGACGGCCACGAAGTCGAGTCCGAGCATCTTCGCGAAGTACGCCTCGCTGACGGCCGTGGACCCCGAGGACGCCTCGATGACCGTCGTCCCCTCGGTGATCCATCCGTTGCAGATCGCGTAGAGGAACAGCGACCGGGCCAGGCGATGCTTGAGGCTGCCCGTGATGTGGGTCGACTCGTCCTTCAGATAGAGCTGCACACCCCATTCGACGGGCAGCGGGTACCGCAGCAGGTGTGTGTCGGCGCTGCGCTGCGCGTCGGCGTCGATGAGGCGGACGGCGTTGTCCACCCAGTCACGCGGAAAGCTCCGGTCGATGACGACGCAGTCGCCGTCCGTCACCGGGACGTGCCCTCACCGCGGAGCCTGGCACGCAGGTCGGCCTGGTCGGCGCGACGCTGCGCGTCGAACGCGGCGATCCCCTCGTTGACCCGCCGGCGGAGTTTCGCGAACAGCAGCAGCGACAGCGGGAGGGCGATGAGGACCGCGAAGATGGCCGCGACGAGCAGCGGCACGGCGACTCCGACGAGTGCGGCCACCCCGAGGATGATGGCACCGATGACGACGACCAGCAGTAGCCGGGCGATCGAATAGATCGCGACGTCGCGCGCCAGCTGCCCCTTGGTCACCCGCCCGTCCGGCTTCGCCGGTGCGCTCGAATCGGCTGCGACGGGGCGCTCGACCTGGTCTTCTGGCTTCTCGGATGACTCACTCACGCCCCCAGGTTACCCATCGCCGAGGCCACCCCTCACACGTCCGACTTATCCGATTTGTCTATTACCTCCCCTTTACCAACATTAGATCGTTCGAGTACCCGGGGTGCCAGATGTCACGATGACCGAGTTCAGTCGCAACAGCGGCCGGCTTCAGCACAGACCAGTCGAAAGCAGTGGAGGACCGTCGATGAGCGCACCCACCTACAACGGACCCGGATTCAGCGGATCCAACGAAGCCCTCATGACCCCGGGCCAGGTGGCTGCCCTGTTCCATGTCGACCCGAAGACCGTGACGCGATGGGCGCACGCGGGCCGGCTCGGATCGCTGCGCACCCCCGGCGGGCACCGCCGCTTCCGCGAGGCCGAGGTCATGCAGCTGCTCCGCTCCCTCACCACGGAGGCGGGCCGACCCTGACGCTGGGCGGGCCGACCCTGACGCTGGGCGGGCGGCCGTAGGGCTGACCGCGACCGCACTACCCGGGACGCACTGCGACCGGGTAGATGCCCTCTGCCGCCGACGCGGCTACGCTCAGGGATACCGGCTACCCTCGAGCGGTGTAAGGAGGTGCGCGGTGATCTATCTGTTGGCACTCATCGGGCTCGTGACAGTGGCGGTCCTGCTCTGGAAGGCATTCGGCCCGAACACCAGGCCCGTGCTCAGCAATCGGGTGCAGGGACCCGACGACGATCCGGATTTCCTCTGGAAGGTGGATCGGGAGACCCGTCGGAAGAAGTCCGACGAACCCGAGGCCGGTCCGGCGGACCCCGCCGGGTGAGCCGAAGCCGGGGTGCCGGTCGATCCGGCACCCTCGGCGTCATTGCCTCAGCGACGATCCTGTAGCGCGAAACTGGACGCCGGGAAGTCCGACGCCACCGCGGCCGCCAGTTCGAGAAGAGCGGTGCGCGTCTTGGGACGCAGCCGCTCGAGTTCGATCTCGGCGCCCTCTTCGAGGTGCGGATCGAACGGAATCAGCCGGACCAGGCGGCACCGCTGCTCGAAGTGCTCGACGACCTTCGGCAGATCCACCTTGCCCGACCGTGGTCGGACCGCGTTCACGACGGCCACCGACCGGGACACCAGTTCGCGGTATCCGTGGGCGTCGAGCCAGTCGAGGGTCGCGGAGGCGCTGCGGGCGCCGTCGACGGAGCCCGAGCTGACCACCACGAGCGCGTCGGCCTCTTCGAGGATGGTCTGCATGGCGGAATGCATCAGTCCGGTGCCGCAGTCGGTGAGGACGATGCTGTAGAACTTCTCGAGCATCGTGACGGTCCGCGAGTAGTCGTCCGCGCTGAACGCCTCCGACACCGCCGGGTCGCTGTCGGACGCGAGCACCTCGAGCCGGTGCCGGCTCTGCGACGTGTAACTGCGGACGTCGCTGTACTTTTCGATGCTCTGCTCGTCGCGCAGCAGGTTGCGCACCGTGGCGGGGGTCTCGAGGGGAATCTTCTGACTGAGCGTGCCCCGGTCGGGGTTGGCGTCGACGGCGATGACGCGGTCGCCGCGCAGTGACGCGAACGTGGAGCCGAGGGTCGCGGTGGTGGTGGTCTTGCCCACTCCGCCCTTGAGGCTCAGCAGCGCGATCTTGTAGCACCCCTGCAGCGGCTGGTTGACCTGCTTGGTCAGCTCGATCCGACGCTGTTCCTTCGCGCTGTTGCCGACGTTGATGTAGCGGCCGGACAGTTGGTACAGCGCCTTGCGCCACCCCGTGGTGGGGGCCGGCTTGACCTGCTTGAGGAGCAGCGACGTCGACAGGTCACGCGCCGACACCGCGTACTGCTGATCGGCATTCGTGTTGTTCGGGCGGGGATGCTGGGGCGCGTGCTGGACCGGCGCCTGCTGCGGCGGCGTGAACGTTCCCTGAGCGGGCGCCTGCTGGGGAGCCGGAGTCTGCTGCGGGGCCGGGGCCTGCTGAGGGGCCGGGGCCTGCTGCGGGACGGGAGCGGTAGCCGGGGCCTGGGTCTGCGGCCGCGCGGGTGCGGCGGAGGGGGCCTGGGCACCGGGCTGCGCGAACGGGTTGGGACCCTGCGGCTGAACGTACGGGGCCTGCCGCGCGGCGTTCCACGCGGCGGCCGATGCGTGGTCGTCCCCGGGCGGATTCGATGCAGGCCGTACCGGCTCCCACATGCCGGCGTTGTTTTCGGACATGGCTGAACATCCCCCTCGTGAAGTCTCCATCGTCTCCACCGAATCACACCGGTCGGAGACGTCGCGGCGGAAGGATATCAGTCGGTGACTACCGTCAGTTGAGGCCCGCGTACGAGTGCAATCCCGACACCACCATGTTGATGATGAACAGGTTGAACAGCATCGCGACGAAGCCCGCCACGTTGATCCATGCAGCCTTGGTGTCGCGCCAGCCCGACGTCGCGCGGGCGTGGAGGTAGGCGGCGTAGATCACCCAGGCGATGAACGACACCGTCTCCTTGGGGTCCCAGCCCCAGAATCGGCCCCAGGCGGCCTCGGCCCAGATGGCGCCGAGGATGACACCCGCGCCGAACAGCGGGAACCCGATGATGGTGGTCTTGTACGCCAGCCGGTCCAGGGTCTGCGCGTCGGGCAGCCGCTCCGCGATCCGCGCGAACACGCCCGTTCCCTCCTCGCCGCGCGGGTACCGCATGCGCAGCAGGAACAGCAGGCTCGCGATGCCCGACACCAGGAACACACCGGAACCGACGCTCACGATGGTGACGTGGATGGGCAGCCAGTACGACCGCAGTGCGGGCACCACGGGCGCCGCGTCCGCGTACAGCACGGTGGCGGCGAGGAACATCAGGATCAGGACGGGGACGAGCAGGAACACCCACATCGACCGGTACGCCGGCTTCGACAGGAGTGCGAGACCGACGACGAGTGCGGCCGCGCAGGCCATCGTCACGAACTCGTACATGTTGCCGAGCGGGAACCGTGCGGTGGCGAATCCGCGCAGCACGATCGACGCGAAGATCAGCACCGTGCCGACGACCAGCACGGCCGCGCCCATGCCGCCGAAGCGCTCGGCCATGGGCTTCTTCGGCTGCTCGACCACTCGGCCGGGAACCGACGGCGCATCGGCCGGACGGGCGCCGGAGCCTGCCGACACGAGTTCCCGGTCCTGCACGGCCTGCGCCCGGGTGGACGCGTACTGCACGATGAGCAGCACGAGTGCCAGCACCAGAACGGTGAAGGCTGATCGGAAGGCCCAGTCGCTGTACTGCGCCAGTGTCTCGTTGGTCGTCATCGTTGGCTCTCCTGCGCGTCAGGCTTCGTGTCGTCCGTGAGCAGACGGGTGCAGAGTCGGCCGAACTCGTCGCCCCAGCCGGCCTGATCGGTCCGGGCGAGTCCACCAAGCTCTACTACAGTACGTCGTGGGTCAAGATCGGAAGCGTCCGCGGGGTAGATGCGGGCCCAGACGCGGCGACGCTTGACCAGCAGCGAGACGAGCAATCCGGCCATCATCGTCAGCGCCGACACCAGCACCCACTGCTGCGCCGGGTCATGCGAGACCTGCAGGTTCACGAAGTCCACCGCACCGTCGAACCGCACCTGGGTGCCGTCGGCCAGCGTCGAACTCTCCCCCGGTTTCAGATTCACCCGGTCCTGCTTCACGAGCCGGCCCTGATTGATCAGTTCGGTGTTCAGCGAGAACAACGACTGCGGATTGCCCGTGTCGAGGCCGGTGTCGCCCTTGTAGATGTCGATGGCCACGGCCGGGTCGTTCATGGCCGGGTAGCTCGACGCCAGCAGATTGCCGTGGAACAGCGCGGTCGGGGCGAACAGTCCCTCGATCGCGATCTGATTCTTCCGGCGCTCGTCGGTGTCGGTGTACATGCCGCCGGGCGGGTCGAACCGCATCGCGCCGCTGCTGAGGAACGTCGTCGCGTCGTCGGGACGCCACTGCAGCGTCTCGGTGCGGGTTTCCCCGTTCGGGAACGTGACGGTGAACGTCGGCGCGTATCCGTGCCCCTGCAGGTAGACGCGGTCACCCTCGACGCGTAGCGGGTGGTTGACCTGCAACTGCCCGTCCCGCCACGTGTTCGTCTCGAGGTCGTCGCCGGCCTGGTAGGCGATGTTGGACGTGAACATCTCGGCCTGACCACTGTCGAGGTAGTCGGCCGCGAAGTCCTTGACCTTGACGCACAGCGGCGTCATGCCGGTGCCGTCCTGCGTGTTGCCTGCCTTGAAGGAGTCGAAGACCGCGGGCGACGTGGTGCAGAAGCCGGGACCGTTGTTGGCGACCACGATGACGTTGCCCTCGTAGCCGAACAGCTTGCCGACGGCGATCGCGACGAGCAGCGCCACGAGCGACAGGTGGAAGACCAGGTTGCCGAGCTCGCGGAAGTAGCCCTTCTCCGCGGAGATGGTGATCTCGCCGTCGTGCGCGGCGCGCTCCCCGCCCGCGCGGGTCTCGACTCGCCACCCTTTCAGGTGGGTGCGGATGCGGGCGGCGAGTTCCTCCGGTGACTCGTCGACCCGGTCCTCGTGGTGGTGCGGCAGTCGCGCGAGGTTCCGCGGGGCAGGCACCGGACGGGTGCGCAGTGCCTTGGCGTGGTCGACGCAGCGCGGCAGGATGCAGCCGACGAGGGAGATGAAGAGCAGGACGTAGATCGCGGTGAACCAGAAGCTGCCGAACACGTCGAACAGCTCGAGCTTGTCCATCCACGGACCGAGGGTCGGCCGGTTCGAGATGTACTCGTCGACCTTGCCCGCGTTGAGGCTGCGCTGCGGGAGCAAGGCGCCGGGAATGGCCGCGAGGGCCAGCAGGAACAGCAGCACCAGCGCGGTGCGCATCGACGTGAGGCCACGCCAGGTGTTGCGGACGACCGCGAACGCGCGGCCGGGCAGCGATTGGCGGGGCACCGGTGTGGCTTCCGGGGCCTCGGGGGTCTGGGTGTCGCTCATATCGGCAGAGTCACTTCCGAGATAAAGGCGTCGCGAACCCAGCCGACGAACTGGTCCCACGCGCCGGTGACGAGGGCGATACCCACGGCCACCAGCATGATTCCGCCGAAGATTTGAATGGTCCGCGCGTTCCGGCGCAGCCAGCCGACACCGCGCAGCGCGCGGGACGAGCCGAGCGCCAGGATCACGAACGGCAGCCCGAGGCCGAGGCAGTACGCGACGATCAGGGCCACTCCGCGGGCGGCGGTGGCACCGTCGGTGCCTGCGGCCAGGGAGATGACACCCGCCAGGGTGGGGCCGAGGCACGGGGTCCAGCCCAGCGCGAACACGGCACCGAGCAGCGGGGCCCCGGCCAGGCTGGAGATACGGCGCGGCTCGAGCCTCGTGTCGCGCTGCAGGGCCGGGATCAGGCCGATGAACACCAGGCCCATGGCGATGGTGACCACCCCGCCGACCCGCATCAGGATGTCGCGGTTGATCGCGAGCGCCGAGATGGCGCCGAACACGGACGCGGTGGCYAGCACGAACACCACGGTGAAACCGGCGACGAACAGGGCCGCGGCGCCCGCGACCCGCAGCCGACCGTCGGCGACCGTCTTCGTGCGGGTGGCCGCCTCCTCCGCGGTGACGGCCGGGGCGTCCGCGCCGACCACACCCGCGAGGTAGGACAGGTATCCGGGAACGAGGGGCACGACGCACGGCGACGCGAACGACACCAGACCGGCGAGGACGCACGCACCGAGCGCGAGCAGCAGCGGTCCGGATGCCGCGGTGGACTGGAAGGCGTCGCCGACGCCGCCGGCGAGAAGGGTAGTGCTGGTGCTCACGATTCCTGCGCCACCCGTTCGACCACCGGCTTCAGGTCCTCGGCGAGCAGTTCCTTCAGGAACACCGCGGCCACGCGGTGGTCCCGGTCGAGCACGATCGTGGTGGGGATGACGCTCGTGGGGTAGTTCTGCCCCAGCGCGATCATCGTCCGCATGGCGGGGTCGTAGATCGACGGATACGACACCTTGTTGTCGATCACGAAGTCCTGCGCCTTGTCCTGCTGGTTGTCCCGCACGTTGATCCCGAGGAACGACACTCCCTGATCCTTGGTCTCCTCGTACACCTGCTCGAGGTCGTTGGCCTCACCCCGGCACGGGCCGCACCACTGCCCCCACACGTTGAGTACCACGACCTGCCCCTCGAAATCGTCGAGCGAGGTGGTCTTGCCCTCGGTCATCAGGTCGGGTCCGGACACCGTGCCGATGGTGCCGCGGTCGGCAGGCGGGTCGTAGAAGATCTCGGTCTGCCCGCCCGGCGACACGAAGTCGAAGGTGCCGCCCTGGGCCACGGCGTCGTCGCCGGACGCACACGCCGACAGCGACACCGCGGCCGTACAGATCACCGCGAGAAGCCCGGCGAAGCGCCCCCGACTCATGCCCCGGTCACCCTCGGATCCGACGCGCCCGCGGGCTCCGAGTACACGATGTCGATGAGGGTATCGCCCTCGTAGACGAGGGAGGTCAGCGACGCGAGACCGCACTGACGGTGCCGCGGGTCGTGCCACAGCCGCTCCCCCTGCAGGAATCGGCGGAGGGTCCAGACGGGGAGTTGGTGGCTGACGACGACGGCCTCGTGGCCCACCGCCGACACGCGGGCGCTGTTGACGGCGGCCAGCATGCGGTGCGCGATCTGCAGGTACGGCTCGCCCCACGACGGGGTGAACGGGTCGCGCAGTTTCCACCAGTGCCGGGGACGGGACAGCGCGCCGTCGCCGACGGACACCTTGAGGCCCTCGAATTCGTTGCCTGCCTCGATGAGGTTCTCGTCGGTCGCGATCTCGACGCCGTGCGCGTCGGCGATCGGAACCGCCGTCTCCTGCGCGCGCTGCAGCGGCGAGGACACCACGTGGGTGATGTCGTGCTTGGCCAGCACCGACGCCACCGCGCGGGCCTGCGCCTCACCCGTCACCGACAGCCGGAACCCGGGGAGCCTGCCGTAGAGGATTCCTCGCGGGTTGTGCACCTCGCCGTGCCGGAGCACGTGCACGATGGTGCGGGTCTGTGTGTGGTCGGGATGATCGGCTTCGGTCACGTTGCGATTCCTCGGGTCGGGACGGGAGGGCGGGTGGGTGTCGGCGGCAAGGCTGCCGGCCGCGAGGGGGGAGGACACGTCAGGGCTGGACGGCCGCGGCGGCGGCCTTCGCGGCGTGCGGCAGGGCGTCGGCGATGATCGAGAAGGCTCTGTCGTCCATGGCGGCGGAGACGAACCACGCCTCGAACGCGCTCGGCGGCGGGTACACACCGCGTGAGAGAAGCCCGTGGAAGAACGCCGGGAAGCGCCAGGTCTGGGCGGCCTTGGCCTCGGCGTAGTTGGTCACCGGGTCCTCGCTGAAGAACACGCTGAGCATCGTGCCTGCGGTCTGCACCCGGTGCGGCACACTCTCGGCGGTCAGCGCGTCGGACAGCAGGGTCCGCAGGGTGGCGCTGTTGCGCTCGAGTGCGTCGTACACGGCCTGGTCCGCGGCGCGCAGGCTGGCGAGCCCGGCGGCGACGGCGACGGGGTTCCCGGACAGGGTGCCTGCCTGGTAGACGGGTCCGGCCGGGGCGAGATGGGCCATGACGTCGGCGCGGCCACCGAATGCGGCGGCGGGCAGACCGCCGCTCATCACCTTGCCGAACGTGTAGAGGTCACCGGCGACGCCGTCGAGCCCGAACCAGCCGGCGGAGCTGACGCGGAACCCGGTCATCACCTCGTCCATGATGAGTAGGGCGCCGTTGTCGCTGGTCAGCTTCCGCAGGCCCTCGTTGAATCCGGGCTGCGGCGCCACTGCGCCCATGTTGCCGGCGGCGGCCTCGGTGATGACGCACGCGATCTGGCCCTCGTTCGCGGCGAAGGCCTGGGCGACGGCGTCGAGGTCGTTGTAGGGAACGACGATGGTGTCCTCGGCCTGCGCGCCCGTCACGCCGGGCGATGTCGGGAGGCCGAAGGTGGCGAGCCCCGAGCCGGCGTCGGCCAGCAGCGCGTCGACGTGTCCGTGGTAGCAGCCGGAGAACTTGAGGACCTTGGTTCGGCCGGTGAATCCGCGGGCCAGTCGGACGGCGCTCATGGTGGCTTCGGTGCCGGAGTTGACCAGGCGCACCTTCTCCACCGGCGCAACCCGGCCGACGATCTCCTCGGCCAGTTCGATCTCACCCTCGGTGGGCGCGCCGAACGACAGGCCGGTGGCGGCCGCCTTCTGCACTGCCTCGACGACGGCGGGGTGCGCGTGACCGAGGATCATCGGTCCCCAGGAGCAGATGAGGTCGACGTAGTCGTTGCCGTCGACGTCGGTGAGCGTGTAACCGGACGCTTCCTTGATGAACCGCGGGGTGCCGCCGACCGAGTGGAAGGCTCGCACCGGGGAGTTGACGCCGCCGGGAATGACCAGATCAGCCCTCTCGAAGAGCTGGGCGGAGCGGGATGCGTGCACGTCGGGGTCACCGGAGGAAACAGTCACGGCCTCCAGTGTCCCAGTTCTGTCGAATTTGCCAACGACAGGGTGTAGTGGGTGGCCAGGATCACTCTGCCCGATCCGTCGCGCCGGGTGGTTCCGGGACGAGCGAGGCGAACATCGCCCTCATCTCCTCGGACAGTTTCAGCAGTTCCACGTATCCGCCGAGCGGGCCGCCCTCGAGGTACGCGAACTCCATCCCGACGCCCTCGAACCGGCCCCGCTGCACCACCGGCAGTCCTCGACGTCCGGCTTCGGCGAGGGTGGCCTCGAAGTCGTCGGGGACCCAGGCCACGTGATGGACGCCGGGACCGGTGGTCTCCAGCTGTTCCGTGTAGAGGTTGCGTCCCGACACCGGCTGGATCAGCTCGAGCTGCTGTCCGCCGGCGTATCCGAGGGACACGTGGACCACGTAGTCGGCGGGCTGCCCGCGGTACGTGCAGTGCTCGGGTCCGAAGTGCACGTCCGGGAGCCGCAACCATCGCGCGACGCCGAGCTGCTCGGTGAAGTACCGCTCGGCAGCCTCGATGTCGTCGACGACCCAGCAGATCTGGAAGATCGGGCCGGCGACGAGGCTCACGCCATCTTCCCGTTGTCCACCGAGTACACGGCTCCGTGGATGGCGGACGCGTCGTCGGATGCGAGGAAGGCCACCGTCTTCGCCACGTCCTCGGGTTCCATCAGCCCTCTCGGGGAGGCCGACTTCAGGACGAGCTCGAAATCGACGCCGTCGGGGAACGCGAAATTCGTGACCTGCGGTGTCATCATCCCGCCCGGGCAGACGGCGTTGATCCGCAGCGGTGTGCCGGTGAACTCGAGTGCCATCGCGCGGGTGAGACCCACCAGTCCGTGCTTGGCGGCGCAGTAGCCGGCCGAGTACGCCTGCCCCTGCAGTCCGGCGACGGATGCGACGTTGACGATGTTGCCTCCGCGGTCGAGCAGATGCGGCAGCGCTGCCCGCGACAGGTAGAACGGCCCGTTCAGGTTCACGGCGAGATCGTGTGCCCAGTCCTCGTCCGTGACGTCCGCGGTGTGCCGGAGGGTGTGCGAACCGGCAACGTTGATCAGGACGTCGAGACCGCCGAGCCCGGCGACGCAGGCTGCCACGGCCGCGCTGCACGCTTCCGGCGACGCCACGTCCGCCGGTGCACAGCGCCCCGCGGCCTCCGGCCCGGCGATCTCGATCATGGCCTGCCGCAGCGCATCCCCGTCCCGTGCGACCCCGAAGACGAGGGCTCCCCGGTCGGTGAGGAGCCGGGCCACGGCGTGCCCGAGCCCCGAGGAGGCCCCGGTGACGAGAGCGACTTTCCCTGCGAACGTTCCCCGATCCGTGTCATCCATCAGTCGATGATGCACTGCGTGCCGATCGGAGGTTCACAGATTGCCGCGCGCCGCCTGCTCACGCTCGATGGATTCGAACAGGGCCTGAAAGTTGCCCGCCCCGAATCCGAGCGAACCGTGCCGTTCGATCAGCTCGAAGAACACGGTCGGCCGGTCGCCGAGCGGCTTGGTGAAGATCTGCAGGAGGTATCCGTCCTCGTCGCGGTCGACGAGGATTCCGCGCTTCTGCAGTTCCTCCACCGGCACCCGGACCCTCCCGATCCGGGCACGCAACCGCGGGTCCTCGTAGTACGCGTCGGGTGTGTTCAGGAATTCGACGCCCTCGGCCCGCAGCGCGTCCACCGTCGCGAGGATGTCCCCGGTCGCGAGGGCCAGATGCTGGCAGCCCGGCTCACCGTAGAACTCGAGATATTCGTCGATCTGCGACTTCTTCTTTCCCACCGCGGGTTCGTTGAGCGGGAACTTCACCCGGTGGTTGCCGTTCGCCACGACCTTCGACATCAGCGCCGAGTACTCCGTGGCGATGTCGTCGCCGACGAATTCGGCCATGTTCGTGAATCCCATGACGCGGTTGTAGAACCGGACCCAGTGATCCATCCGGCCCATCTCGACGTTGCCGACGGCGTGGTCGAGCGCCTGGAACAACCGCGGGGGTTTACCCGGTCGCGCCGCGAAACCGCTGGAGCGCGCGACGAATCCGGGGAGGTAGGGGCCGTCGTACCGGCTGCGGTCGACGATGGTGTGCCGGGTGCTGCCGTACGTGGCGATCGCCGCGAGCCGCACGGTGCCGAACTGATCCGTGACGTCGCGCGGCTCCTCGAGAATGGCGGCCCCCTGCGAGCGGGCGTGCGCGATGCAGCGGTCGACGTCGAGCACTTCCATCGCCAGGTCCACGACGCCGTCGCCGTGCGCCCGGTGATGGTCCGCGAGCGGGCTCTTCGGATCGACGGCGCCGTGCAGCACGAACCGTGCCGACCCCGACTCGAGGACGAAGGACTTGTGCGAGCGCTGACCGGTCTCCGGCCCGGCGTAGGCGACGAGGGTCATGCCCCAGGTGGAGACGAAGTACTGCATGCTCTGCGTCGCGTTGCCGCACGCGAATACCACGGCATCCATCGCGACCACGGGAAACGGATCCGACGCGTCGTCGTGTTCGACGAGCCCGACCAATTGCCGGAGCTCGTCGGTCTCCAGATGTGCGGCCACCTCGCGGGGCGTCAGGCGAATGTCGGCGATAGTCATATCTCACTGTGATCCAGCACACATCACTGCGCAACGGTGCCTCTTGACGCTGTTCAATCTGTACAGAATGCTGGACGAAAAGACGGTTGGACCCTACATATTGACCAGGGACGCCATGAGTATCGATCAACTCGACGCCACACTGCTCGACCTGCTCCACGCCGAGCCGAAGGTCGGGGTGCTCGAGGCGTCGAGACGCCTGGGAGTGGCGCGTGGCACCGTTCAGGCGCGTCTCGACCGGCTCGAACGCACCGGCGTGATCACCAGTTCGGCACCGACCCTCGACCCGGAGGCACTGGGGTTTCCGGTGGTCGCGTTCGCCACCCTGGAGATCGCCCAGGGCAACGGGCACGCCGCGGTCGTCGAGCATCTGACCGCCATCCCCGAAGTTCTCGAAGCGCACACGATTACCGGAGCCGGCGACGTCCTGGTCCGCGTGGTGGCGCGCACCCACGCCGACCTGCAGCGGGTGATCAACTCGATCGTGGACGGGCACAACGTTCTTCGCTCGTCGACCGTCATCGCGACGCAGACCCAGATCGCCCTGCGTCACGAGCAACTCGTCCGCGCGGCGGTCCCTCCGCCCACGGTCAGCGGTCCTCGGGACTCAGCTCGTCCAACAGTGAATTGAGCACGGAGCAGGCGTCGTCGAACCGGTCGTGGCCGACGATGCCGCCCCAGTGGTGCTCGATCTCGGCGACCCGTACGGCGGCGTCCTGCAGCGCCTGCCGTCCCCGCGCGGTCGGGACGACCAGTTTCGCCCGCCTGTCCCGCGTGTCCGGAACCCGCTCGACGTACCCGAGGTCCTCGAGATCGTTGATCAGTTCGGACGCGGCGGACAGACTCAGTTCGGCACGGGAGGCGATCTCCGTCAACCGCCGGCCCTCCCAACCGATGTTGCCGAAGATCTGCAGATGCGGCGGGCGGATGTCGCCGTAACCGCGTTCTGCCATGGGCTCGCTCAACTCCCGGCGGAACTCGTGCAGCAAACGAACCAGCAGCTGCCCCACCGCAGGCCGATCGGACGGCAGACCTCTTGACCGTTCCATGACACGGGAGAATACTACGGTTACCGAAGTTTCGGTTTCCGAAGCATTACTCGACACAGCACCTGGGGCATCCCATGGACACACAATCGATCACCCGGACCGTCCCGACGAGCGTCGGGAACCTCGCCGTCCACGTCACCGGCAGCGGACCGCCGACCGTGCTCTGGCACAGCCTTTTCGTCGACTCGACGACGTGGGCACCCCTGCGCAGCCATCTGGTCGGATACCGGCAAGTGATCTCGATCGACGGACCCGGCCACGGAGCGAGCACCGCCGTACCGCGCCGGTTCACGATGGAGGAGTGCGCGGAGGCGGCGATCACCGTCCTCGACGTACTCGGCGTCACCGAGCCCGCCGACTGGGTGGGAAACGCCTGGGGTGGACACGTCGGGCTCGTCGCGTCCGCCGACACTCCCGACCTGTGCCGCACCGTGGTCACCATCGGGACACCGACCCAAGCCCTCACCCGCAGGGAACGCGCCAGGATCGTGCCGATGGTGTGGGCCTACCGCATCGCCGGGCCGATTCCACCGCTCACGAATGCGGTGATGAACGTCCTTCTCGGCAAGGAGCTTTCACGAACGCACCCGCAACAGTTCCAGGCCGTCTCCCGGACCTTCCGGCAGGCACCACGCCGCGGCATGCACCAGGCGATGCCGTCGTTCATGCTGCACCGCAAGGGCCTCGGCCCTCTCCTCCCCCGGATCGGAGCGCCGACGCTGATGGTCGTCCCCCGCGCAGACACGATGATCTCCCTCGAGCAGGCACGGGCCGCCGCGGCGACGATGCCGCACGCCGCGGCCACCACGGTGGACGGCGCCGGCCACATCACACCATTGATCGCCGACCCGGCCGCACTCGCCGACCTGATCACCGCGTTCTGGCGCGACCCCGTGGGATATCTCGCGATGATCAGCACCTCGGCCTGACTCGACTGGTCCACGCATGACGAGCGGCCACCCGATCCCGGACCCCGTCGGTCCGGGCCAGGAATCGGTGTGGGACTACCCGCGGCCACCCGTGGTCGAGCAGAGCGGCGAGTTGGTGGAGGTGCGGTTCGGCGGGCAACTCGTCGCACGCACACGCAACCCGCTGCGCCTGCTCGAGACGAGCCACCCGCCGACGTACTACCTGCCGCGCACGTGTTTCGCCGAGGGGGTCCTGCGTCCGGTTGCCGGGAGCACGGTGTGCGAGTGGAAGGGGCGGGCGGATTATTTCGACGTCGTCGCGGGCGGACACGTCGCCGAGCGTGCGGCGTGGCACTATCCGCGGCCGGTCGCCGGGTACGAATCTCTCCTCGGGCACGTGGCGGTCATGCCGGGATCGATGGACGGCTGTTTCGTCGACGGCGAGCGGGTTCGGCCCCAGACGGGGGGCTTCTACGGCGGGTGGATCACCGATCGGGTGGTCGGCCCGTTCAAGGGCGGGCCCGGGAGTCGCTTCTGGTGACCGCCTCACCCACTACCGTGGGACTCGTCCGTCTCCCACGGCGGCAGGTCGTCGACGATCAGGGCGACGAGCCACGGCAGGGGCAGCGACACACCGATGATCGCCACGGCCACCCACGGGTTACCGGACAGACCGTAGACCACCGCGGACAGCACGAACGCGAGAATCCTGAACGACGCCACGATCACGTACTTGCGCACCCGCACCCGATGCTGTTGTTCGAGTGACACCGATGCCGTGGTGATACTGATCGGGTGGCGGGCGGTGCCACTCGGTGCGGACGTCCACCGGAAGGTCGGGCCCGTGACGAGGGACCGTAGTGCGTGGGAAATGCTCACCACACCGGAATACCCAGAGCATTGCCGCATGCAACGCCCATCACCGGTGTTACGGCCGGCCGGAGGAAGGCTTCGGCACCTTCGGTGTCCCCTGATCGCCGGACCTGTTCCTCGACCGACATCACGCGCCTCGGAGCGACCGCTACTGTCGAGTCATGGCCACCACAGCTGACCACCTGAGAAGCACCCTCGACGGACGCTGGCGGGAGGTACGCGAGCGCGTCAGGGCGGAATTGTCCGGATCCCCCGACTTCGCACCGCACTACACCCCCGACCTCGACGAGGCCCGCGCCAAGACGCTGGCGCWGTTGCGTCTGCTGGCGAGCAACGGCTACGCCGCCGACGGATTCGCGAAAGACCACGGCGGCACCGGTGACGCCGGCGCCGCAGTCACGAGCATCGAGATGCTTGCGATGTCGGACCTGTCCCTGATGGTCAAGGCGGGCGTGCAGTGGGGACTGTTCGGCGGCGCGATCGAGAACCTCGGTACCGCGCGCCATCACGAGGCGTACGTGAAGCGACTCGTCGATCTGGATCTGCTGGGGTGTTTCGCGATGACCGAGACGGGTCACGGCAGCGACGTGCAGGCCCTCGAGACCACCGCGACGTACGACGCGGACGCGGGCGAATTCGTCATCCACTCCCCCACGCCGTCCTCGCGCAAGGACTACATCGGCGGGGCGGCGCAGCACGCGACGATGGCGGCCGTGTTCGCGCAGTTGATCACGGGCGGCGAGTCGCAAGGCGTGCATTGCTTCGTGGTGCCGATCCGGGACGAGGACGGCAACGATCTCCCCGGCGTCCACACGTCGGACTGTGGGTACAAGGGTGGACTTCCCGGCGTCGACAACGGCCGAATCACGTTCGACCAGGTCCGAATTCCGCGGGAGAACCTGCTCAACAAATACGCCGACGTGGAACCCGACGGCACGTACACCTCGCCGATCGACAACGCGAACCGCCGATTCTTCACGATGGTGGGCACTCTCGTGCGGGGACGCGTCACGGTGGGCGGGTCCGCCGGCGCCGCCGCCCGCGTCGCATTGTCGATCGCCACCCGATATGCGTTGCAGCGCAGGCAGTTCAATGCCCCGCAGGCCGAGGACGAGGTGCTGCTCATGGACTACCTCGTCCACCAGCGCAGGCTGTTCCCGTTGATCGCACGCTCCTACGCTCTGCAGTTCGCGCAGAACGAGCTCGTCGCCAAGATGCACGAGATCCAGAGCAGTGCCGACGCCGACCCCCAGGAACAGCGTGAACTCGAGGGCCGCGCCGCCGGGCTCAAGGTTGCGAACACCTGGCACGCCACCCGTGCGATCCAGGAGGCCCGTGAAGCGTGCGGCGGCGCCGGGTACATGGCCGAGAACCGTCTCACGGCGCTCAAGGCCGACACCGATGTGTTCACCACGTTCGAGGGCGACAACCACGTCCTGACGCAGCTCGTGGCCAAGGAACTGCTCACGTCCTACGCGGACGAGGTGCGCGGCATGAGCCCCGTCGAATGGATGCGCTTCGCGGCCACCACGGTTTCCGACGTCGTCAAGAAGCGCACCGCCGCGCAGCAGATCATCCAGACGATCCTCGACACGCGGCAGGACAACGAGGAGGACGGCAGCCTCTTCAACCGCGGCACGCAGCTGACGATGTTCGAGGACCGCGAGCAGTACCTGCTCGCGACCGCCGCCCGTCGCCTCCAGGCTGCGCAGAAGCGCGAGGAGAACCCGTTCGACGCCTTCAATTTCGTGCAGGATCACGTGCTGCACGCCGCGCAGGCGCACATCGACCGGGTGGTGCTCGAGGCGTTCGTCGCCGGCATCGACGAATGCGACGACGACGACGCCCGCGACCTGCTGAGCGATGTCTGCGACCTCTACGCGCTGAGCGTGATCGAAGAAGACAAGGCGTGGTTCATGGAGCACCGGCAGCTGTCGGTGGAGCGGTCGAAGGCGGTGCAGCGGGGAATCAACGAGCGCTGCCGGTCGCTGCGGCCGCACGCCCAGACGTTGATCGAGGGCCTCGGGGTTCCCGAGGCGCTACTCGGCTCCGCGATGCTCGACGGTCCCGGGACCGACACCGTCCGCAAGACCCAGATCTTCCGATGACGAGGACGGCTCGGCGGGTTCGCCCGCCGGGCCGGACCGGAGCCGGCGCACCGAATCGATCACCAGCAACCCCGCGACCGTCAGCAGTCCGGCTGCGACGGCGATCCACGACCCCGAGTACGCGGTTCCCTCGAAGGAGGGTGCACCCGGCGCTACGGGACCGAACTCCGATGTGACCTGGGCGTGGTTCCAGCACCACACCGCGGCGACGACACCGGCCACGGCACCGATCCACTCCGCTGTCACCACCGCGGTCCGGCGGTTCATTCCGCCGACCCGCCCGCCGACTTCGCGAGCAGCGATTCGAGCTGCGCGCGCAATGCCTCGTCGTCCTTCGCCCACGCCTGCACCAGGGCGCCGCCCCGCAGTCGCAGTCCGATGCCCGTCCGCCGGCGGGGAACCGCGGACAGCTCCCCCAGACTCCGGGCGGTTTCCCACGGCTGCTGCTCGTACGACTCCGGGTCGGCGGGGGGCATGATCTTCACGATCTCGGTGATCGGCACGTCTTCGGTGCCCTGCCGCAACGACGACGTCGTGAGTTCGACGCTGGCATGCCTACGGGCGGCCACCACCTGCACGTAGACGAAACCGCTGAGCAACACTGCGAACAACGACAGCGCGAACCAGTGCACCACCGGGCCGGTCAGTAGTTCGATGATCAGCGCGATCAGGCAGAAGACCGGGCCGAACRCCACCATCCGCCAGCGGGCGCCGGGCTCACTGAACAGGACGGCTGGTTCGCTCACACGCTCATCCTGCGACATCGTGGCGCGCGAGGAAAACGTGGGGCACGTCAGGAGAGGGCGCCCGGGATCACGACGAGCAACAGAGTCAGCAGCACGAAGGCCACGATGATGGCGAACATCAGTGCTTCTTTGCGAGACCCGTGTGCTCGATCGTCAGCGCGCATGGAGAAAAGTCCTTCGGTCGAAATGAAGTCTGCGGTCTGCCCTTGTGACGTACTTCACGGTACATCTTTATATTTCACGAGCAAATCGAAGCTACTCGTCGGAGGGGGGCAACCTCAAAAAGTAGCTGTTGGAATCCTTGCGGTGCATCAGCACGACGGCTCCGACGGCCACCACGGCCTGGAGGATCTGCACGCCGCCGAGAGCGAGCGCGGTGCCGCTTCCGTCGGATCCGATGCCGAAGAGCACCGGGACGGTCCACACCACCATCATCACGCACGCGATGGTGAGCAGCATCCTGGCCCAGTTCCGGCCCTTGCGCATGAAGTGCACGAACAGGAGGAACAGCCCGGTGAGGATCAGGATGAGGACGACCGTGAACCCGATACCCACGTAGAACAGGGACTCCACGCTGTCGCGGCTCATGTCGACCTCGCCGGATGTGACGCTGGGGTTGTTCATCAGTTCGTCGACGAACGTCGACTTCTCCCCCACCACCAGAACCATCGCGGCCAGCGCCTGGATCAGACCGAGCCCGGCCACCGCCCACAGCAACTGGGCTGCCGTGCCCACGTCGACCGGTGCCGGACGTTCGGGCTTCGGCTGCGGCACCGGCGGGGGGTACGGGAAATCGTGCGGAGACGGGCTCTGCTGATGCGGAGCCTGGTGCGGCGGTGTCGGTGGCCACTGCTGGGTCATGGCACTACCGTATCCGCCGACGAGACGATCACAACCAGCCGGCCGCTTCGGTCGCCCAGTACGTCAGCACGACGTCCGCGCCTGCGCGGCGGATACTGGTCAGCGATTCGAGGATCGCGGCGTCCCGGTCGATCCAGCCGTTCTGCGCGGCGGCCGTGATCATCGAGTACTCGCCCGAGATCTGATACGCCGCAACGGGGACGGGAGAGCGGTCTGCCGTCTCGCGCAGGACGTCCAGGTAGGACATCGCCGGCTTCACCATCACCATGTCGGCGCCCTCGTCGATGTCGAGGTCCACCTCCCGCAGCGATTCCCGGCGATTGGCCGAATCCTGTTGGTACGTGCGGCGATCACCCTGCAACGACGACCCGACGGCCTCCCGGAACGGGCCGTAGAACGCCGACGCGTACTTCGCCGAGTACGCGAGCTGACCGACGTCGGTGTAGCCCGCGTCGTCGAGGGCCTTGCGGATGGCGGCGACCTGGCCGTCCATCATTCCGCTCGGACCGAGCAGATGCGCGCCGGCCTCGGCCTGCGCGACCGCCATGTCGACGTACCGCTGCAGCGTGAGGTCGTTGTCGACCGCACCGCTCTCGTCGAGAACTCCGCAATGACCGTGGTCGGTGAACTCGTCCAGGCAGGTGTCCGCCATGATCACCGTCGCATCGCCGACTTCGTCTGCGAGCCAGCGCAATCCGCGGTTCAGGATGCCGTCCGGGTCGGACGCGCCGGACCCCTCGGCATCCTTGTCGTCGGGACGGGGCACCCCGAAGAGCATGAGTCCACCGAGTCCCGCCTCGACCGCTTCCGTCGCCGCCCGACGCAGCGAGTCGGGTGTGTGCTGGAAGACGCCGGGCATCGACGAGATCTCACGAGGCTCGTCGATACCGTCCGCGACGAACATCGGCAACACGAGATGCCGTGGCTCGAGCGAAGTCTCGGCGACGAGACGACGCAGCGCCGGTGTCCGGCGGAGGCGTCGCGGTCGGTGGGTCGGGAACAAGGACATGCCCTCCTTCGTCGGGCCCGTGCGCCTTTTTGGTAGTGGGAACAACCAAAAAGGCGCACGGGCGCGTAGCGCCTATCGCCGAGCGCGGGACTTCTTGCGCGGCGGGGGCAGTGCGCCCTCGGCACGCAGGCGCGCGGCGTGCTCGGCGAGAGCCTCCACCAGCGGGCCGACCTGAGCGGTCTCCG
Source organism: Rhodococcus sp. P3_B8 (assembly GCF_056402775.1). Lineage (NCBI taxonomy): Bacteria > Bacillati > Actinomycetota > Actinomycetes > Mycobacteriales > Nocardiaceae > Rhodococcus > Rhodococcus sp. P3_B8. Next base: position 13,337 of record NZ_JBFUGT010000061.1, on the reverse strand, counting down.
GCTGCACGTCCACGCGCAGGCCGAATTCGATGGCCGTCTCGGCGGTCTTCGGACCGATGCAGGCGACGAGGGTGCGCGCGTGCGGCTTTCCGGCGATGCCGACGAGGTTGCGGACGGTCGAGGACGAGGTGAAGCAGACGGCGTCGAACCCACCGGTCTTGATCATCTCGCGGGTCTCGGCCGGCGGCGGCGCGGCCCGGACGGTGCGGTAGGCGGTGACGTCGTCGATTTCCCAGCCACGTTCGCGCAGGCCCTCGGCCAGCGTCTCGGTGGCGATGTCGGCGCGGGGCAGCAGAACCCGGTTGACCGGGTCGAACACGTCGTCGTAGGGGGCGAATTCGGCCAGCAGGCCTTCGCTCGACTGCTCACCGGAGGGCACGAGTTCGGGGTTGATTCCGAACGAGCGGACCTTGGCGGCCGTGGCCTCACCGATGCAGGCGATCTTGACGCCGGAGAACGCGCGGGCGTCGAGCCCGAACTCCTCGAACTTCTCCCACACCGCACGCACCGCGTTGGTGGACGTGAAGACCACCCACTGGTAGCGGCCGTCGACCAGGCCCTTGACGGACCGTTCCATCTGCGCCGGGCTGCGGGGCGGCTCGACGGCGATGGTGGGCACCTCGATCGGGATGGCGCCGTGCGTGACGAGGCGGTCGCTCATTTCGCCTGCCTGATCCTTGGTGCGCGGCACCAGGACCTTCCAGCCGTACAGTGCGCGCGACTCCCACCACGACATCTTGTTGCGCTGGGCGACGACCTTGCCGACCGTCACGACCAGCGAACCGACCAGTTCGGAACCGGCCTCGTTCAGGGTCGCGAGGGTGGCCTCGACGGTGCGCTGCTGCCGGGTGGTGCCGCGGACCGTGATGGCGGCCGGGGTCTGCGGAGCCAGGCCGTGCTCGACGAGGGCGCTCGCCGTCTCGGCGAGGTGACCCGACGTGGCGTGCAGGACCAGCGGTCCGGGTGCGGCGGCCAGGGCAGCCCAGTCGACCTCGCCGCGGACGTCGGCCTCGGTGTGTCCCGACCCCAGTGCCATACCGGCGTAGGACGGGACGGCGGACGCGGACGGCAGGCCCGGCAGGACCTCGAACTGCACCTGGGTGCGGGCGACGGCGGTGACCTCGGCGATCACGGAGTCGGTGGTCAGCGGGTCGCCGGACACCAGACGCACGACGTCGTGGCCGTTCCTCGCCTCGTGGACGAGGGTCTTCGCGACCTCCGCCGGCTCACCCAGTGCGGGACGGACCTCGGCGAGCGGCTCACCGGTCTCGGCGTCGACGCCCAGGTCGGTGCCCACCAGGACCGTGACGCCCTTGTCGACGTCGGGGTCGGTGAAGGCGAGGGTCGCTGCGGCAAGGACGTCCCGTGCGTGCACGGTGAGCAGTGCCGGATCGCCCGGTCCGGATCCCACGAACAGGATTCGTCCGGGGGTGTTCTTACGGACTCGGCTCATCGGTAATTCTCCAGTGCGATCATGTGTCGAGATGGGTACAGGAAGCGGATCGGCCGATCAGTCGGCCTTCGCACATCAAACATCGGCATCACCGGCCTCGGTGACATTCATCAGCTCCCGCGCACCGAGCTCGAGAAGCTCCCGCGCGACGGAGCGGCCGAGTTCTGCGGCGTTCTCCGGGGAGCCCACGGCCCCCGTGCGAATGACGTCGGAACCGTCGATGGCTGCGGCGCAGCCCCGGACGGACAGTTCGTCGAAGATGCGGCCGTCGTCGTCGAGTGATTCGACGACCTCGGCGATGGCGCCGACGGGCGCGGTGCAGCCGGCCTCGAGCTCGGCGAGCAGCGCGCGTTCCGCGGTGACGGCGGCGCGGCTGTTCGGGTCGTCGAGCTCCGACAGGATCGCGACGAGCGCCGTGTTCGCGGACAGGCATTCGACGGCGAGCGCGCCCTGCGCGGGGGCGGGCAGCATCTGGACCGGTTCGATGGACTCGGTGATCAGGTCCAGACGTCCGATCCGCGCCAGGCCCGCGCGGGCCAGGACGACGGCGTCGAGTTCGCCGGACTCGACCTTGCCGAGGCGCCGCTGCAGGTTGCCGCGCAGCGGACGGATGTCGAGGCCGAGGCCCAGCGCCCGGAGCTGCGACGTGCGCCGCGGTGCGGACGTGCCGACCTTCGAACCGGCGGGCAGTTCACCGAGGACCAGTCCGTCGCGGGCCACGAGCGCGTCGCGGGGATCCTCGCGCGGCGGAATGGCGGCGATGGTGAACCGTTCGTCGGGGGCGGTCGGCAGGTCCTTGTAGGAGTGGACGGCCACGTCGACGCGGCCGTCGGCGAGCGCTTCCCGGAGTTCGGCGGTGAAGACGCCGACGCCGATCTTCTCCACCGATTCCATGGACTGGTCGCCCTTGGTCTTGATGATGACGAGCTCGGCGTCGTGCCCGGCCGAGATCAGTGCGTCGCGCACGGTCCCGGCCTGGGTGGTCGCGAGCTCACTCCCACGGGTTCCGATCCGCAGCGTACGGGTGCCGACGGCGCTCATGCCTGCGATTCCTTCCCATGGTTGTCGTCTGTGACGAAGCGGCGCAGGCGCGGGTCCTGGCCGGCGATGAAGCCGTCGGTGATGTCGATGGCGCTCAGGTCGGTGGCGCCGCCGAGGTCGGTGGGCTTGGCGACGGCCTCGACGGATCCGGGGCTGAGTTCGAACAGCTCGCGCAGGGCGGCGGCGTAGGAGTCGCCACCGGGTGCGGAGGCGAGCTGCTTCACCCGGACGGTGGGCGCGTGGAGAAGCTTGTCGACCACTCTCCGCACGGTGCGGGCGACCTCGTCGCGCTCGGGGTCGTCGAGTCCGGGCAGACGCGAATCCAGTCGCATCAGCTCCGCCTCGACCACGTCCGCGGCGCGCTGGCGCAGGGCGGTGACGGTCGGCGTGACCTCCGCCAGCCGCTGGCCGGCGAGGTAGTTGGCGAGTTCGGCGGCGACGATCGTCCGGGCGGCGTCGGCGTCGGATGCGGCGGCGCCTGCGGCGGGGTCGCGCTGCAGCGATTCCATGTCGAGGACGGTGACCCCGGGCAGACCCGATACGGCGGGCTCGACGTCGCGGGGCAGTCCGAGGTCGCAGATGACGAGGGGGCGTTCGGCGTCGCGGCCGGGCTGTGCCAGCGCGCGGTGGGTGTCCGCGAGCGTGACGACGGCGCCGACCGCGCCAGTACAGGTCACGAGGACATCCGCCTGGGCCATCGCGGCGGGGAGTTCGCTCAGTTCGAGGGCTTCCGCCTCGACGCCGTTGGACCGGGCCGTGTCGGCGAGGTGCTCCGCACGCTCCTTGGTCCGGTTCACGACGACGATGCGGCCGATCCCGGCCCGCGTGAGGTGGGCGACCGACAGGCCGCCCATGGATCCGGCACCGACCACAACGGCGGTGCGTCCGGTCAGTCCGCCGTCGCCGACGATGCCGGCGGCCCGGTCGAGGGCCACGGACACGACGGACGCGCCCGCCGAATCGATACCGGTCTCCGAATGCACCCGCTTGCCGACGCGCAGCGCCTGCTGGGCGAGTTCGTGCAGGGTGCGGCCGGCGGCCTGCTGCGCGTCGGACGACGCGTAGGCGGTCCTGATCTGCCCCAGGATCTGCTGCTCGCCGATCACCATCGAGTCGAGGCCGCTGGCCACGGCGAACAGGTGCTCCGCCGCAGCCTCGCTGTAGCGGACGTACGCGTGCCGGTGCAGATCGGTGAGATCGAGCCCGGAGTGGTCGGCGAGCAATTCGCCGACCTCGGCCAGCGCACCGTGGAACGCATCGACGACGGCGTAGATCTCCACCCGGTTGCAGGTGGAGACGATCATCGCCTCCGAGATGTGCGACGACGCCAGAAGCTTGTCCGTCAACTTCGGGCGATCGGTGTCGGTGACAGCTACCCGCTCGAGAACCGGCACCGGGGCCGTTCTGTGCGAGACCCCGACAAGCAGAACACTCACGGCGCGATCACTGATCCGTTTCTTGGTGCGGTGGACGGGACAGCCGAATGTCCGATGCGGACGCGGGGAGCGGTGGGGACCGACTCCGTGTTGCGTGCGCTGTTGAACGAGAGAACCTGCATTTCGACGGCGAGGTCGACGCGGCGCATCTCGACGTGATCGGGGACGTCGAGCGAGGTCGGCGAGAAGCTGAGGATGCAGCGCAGTCCGGCGCGCACCAGACGGTCGGCGACTTCCTGCGCCGCCTCGTCGGGCGTCGAGATGACGCCGATGGTGGCCTCGAGTTCGGCGCAGGCCTGCTCGAGTTCGTCGACGTGCCGCACGGTGAGGTCGCCCACCGGCGCACCGACCCGCGCCGGGTCGCTGTCGAACAGTCCGACCATGGAGAACCCGCGACGGCCGAAGCCGCCGTAGCCGGCGAGCGCCTGGCCGAGGTTTCCGACGCCGACGAGCACCACTTTGTGTCCGCGGTCCAGGCCGAGCGCGCGTTCGATGCGGGCCCGCAGGCGCGTCACGTCGTAGCCGACGCCGCGCACACCGTTCGGCCCCAGGAAGGAAAGGTCCTTGCGGAGCTTCGCGGAGCCGACACCGGAGGCTGCGGCGAGTTCCTCGCTCGAGACGATGATCGTGCCGCGTTCCGTCAGCACTCCGAGGACCCGCAGGTACGTCGCGAGGCGCGTCACCGTAGCCTGGGGGATGTCCCGCGATTCGGGGAGCGGAGCGGCGCCGGCGACCGAGGGGGCCGGAGACCCGACCATCGACTGCCCGACCGCCMCCGTGACGCCAGGGGCCACAGACCCATGCGTCTGGTGCGTTTCGGTCACGTCGTTGGCTCCTCGTCCGACCGGCATTCGATGCCGTTCTTCACGATGCTCCGGGGAATTGTTCACACCACGGTAACTGCTTGTGAACCCATGCACAAAGTCGCTGCGACTGCGCGACATGCGGTCCTACCTGCACGGCATCGGAAGATCCCACTTTTAGGGTTCCCTTACTTGCGTAAATCCGAGCGAAGGCGCTCTTCGTCGACCTCCCAGTAACTGTGCTCACGTCCGTCGAGCAATACCACCGGCAGTCGGTCGCCGAATTCGGCCCGCAATTCGGGGTCCGTGGCCGCCGCCTCGTCGACGTCTATGCACGTCAGTTCCAGCCCGAACTCCTCGCACAGAACCAGCAGCAGCTCGCGGGCCGGCGCGCACRCACCGCACCCCGCCCTCGTGAGAAGCGTCACCTCGTGTCCGCCTGTGCTCATGCCTCGTCACTTCCTTTCGACGCCTCCGGTGGAGTCACTGTGCCGTTTCGGGGTCCGCAGACGCCAATCGGCTCGGAGATGAACGTCACACAGTTCCCTCAGCGCGGCCATCCACCCGCCCCGTCCCCGATTCGGGGGATAGGCTGCTCCCAGAGGCTTCTGCGATACGGGAGGTGCGAGTGCCTGCGCGATCACTACCGAACGGCACGGGTTTCGGTTCAGGTCTGGCGGGGATCATCCTCCCGGGCCGACGCCAGTTCAGGAATCCGCTGGGACCCAGCGAAGCCGAGGTACGTGCCAATGTCGCAGGTGAGGCGAGTGCCGATGCGGCCCTCGCGCTCCACGTCGCGTCCGGCGAGGAAACCGAGCTGGTGGAACACGACGTTCCCCTCGACCTCACTGCGGCCGCGTTCTTCGACGTCGACAACACGATGGTCCAGGGCGCCTCGATCATCCACTTCGCCCGTGGACTGGCCGCCCGCAAGTACCTGAAGACGTCCGACCTCGTCGACTTCGCGTGGAAGCAGATCAAGTTCCGCATCACCGGCAAGGAGAGCAGCGACGACGTCGCCTCCGGCCGGGAGAAGGCCCTCTCGTTCGTCTCCGGACGGTCGACGGCCGAGCTCGCCCGGCTCGGCGAGGAGATCTACGACGAGGTGATCGCCGACAAGATCTGGCCCGGCACCCGCGCGCTGGCGCAGATGCATCTGGACGCCGGGCAGCAGGTGTGGCTGGTCACCGCGACCCCGGTGGAGCTGGCCCAGGTCATCGCGAAGCGCCTCGGCCTCACCGGTGCCCTCGGCACGGTGGCCGAGAGCGAGGACGGGATGTTCACGGGACGTCTGGTCGGCGACATCCTGCACGGCCTCGGCAAGGCGCACGCCGTGCGCGCCCTGGCCGTCCGCGAGGGGCTCAACCTCAAGCGCTGCACCGCGTACTCGGACAGCCACAACGACGTACCGATGCTGTCGCTGGTCGGCACGGCCGTCGCGATCAACCCCGACACCGACCTGCGCGAACTCGCCAAGAACCGGGGCTGGGAGATCCGCGACTTCCGGACCGGACGCAAGGCCGCCAAGATCGGCGTCCCCACGGCGCTGCTCCTCGGCGCTGCCGGCGGCGCACTCGCCGCGATCGTCGCGCGCCGCCGCGAACAGGCGGCCTGAGCCGCCCGCGGCGGTTCAGCCGAGGAACACGTTCCGGCGCTTCGCGAGGAGCCGGTACAGCGTCTGCTGGATGGTCTCCCGGACGTGGTCGGTGACCTCGAACAGTTCCATCGGGTCGTCGGCCGCCGCCGCGTCGTAGGTGTCGGTGACGATCGGCTTGCCGAACTCGATGTACCACTTCGACGGCAGCGGGACGAGTCCGAGCGGTCCGAAGTGCGGGAACAGCGGGGTCACCGGGAAGTACGGCATCCCCAGCAACCGGGCGAGCGTCCCGAGTTCGCCGATCTTCGGGTAGATCTCCTCGGATCCGACGATCGAGCACGGAATGATGGGCGCACCGGTCCGCATGGCGGCGGACACGAAGCCGCCGCGGCCGAACCGCTGCAGCTTGTAGCGTTCGCTGAACGGTTTGCCGATGCCCTTGAAGCCTTCGGGGAACACGGCGGCGACCTCCCCGTCCTGCAGGAGGCGCACGGCGTCCGGGTGGCATGCGAGGGTGTGCCCGGCCTTGCGGGCGACACCGCCGACCAGTGGCATCTCGAAGGCCAGATCGGCGGCCAGCATCCGCAGCGGGCGGTGCGCGGGGTGATGGTCGTGGACGGCGACGGACGTCATCAGACCGTCGATGGGCAGGACACCGGCATGGTTGGCGACCACCAGCGCGCCACCGGTAGACGGGATGTTCTCCAGACCGCTGACCTCGACGCGGAACCACTTGTCGAACAGTGGCCGCAGGATGGGGAGCCACACGTTCTCGGCGAAGTGCGGGTCGTAGCCGAAGTCGTCGACGTGGTAGTCGCCCGACAGCCGGCGCCGCACGAACTCGGCGGTGTTGACGATCTGCTCGGCCAGGGCGTTGCGGACGGCGTCGACGGCCGAAGTCTCGGTGACGGGCTCGGGTGGGGTGATCACGGCGGGTGGAGGCATCGCGGACGGATGTCGGCTCTCGCTCTGCTCACGCCTCGAACGTCCGATAGCGGCCCCGCGCGCGGTTGTCGCACCGTGCAGCGGAATGACCTTCGCCACTTCGTTCACCTCTCTCCTTTCGCCGTGCCGGTAAGAGCGAGTAGTGCGTTTTCTGCTGCGTCGACCCATTCGTTCTTGATGATCGCCTTGACGCCTGCCGCGCGAGCGAAGTCGTCGAGCGCCTGCATCGAGGTCCACCGTGGCTCGAAGGATAGTTCGCTTCGCATGCGGGTGGTGTCGAGTCCGCAACCGAAGTGGAAGTACTCGAGTTGCTCGGTGGTGTACGACCGCATTACCGGACCCATCAGCGCACGTCCGACGTTGCGGAACAACCCGAACGGCATCGGGACCTCGATCCGCCCGGCGCGGCGGATGGCCTGGGACATCATGACCACGCCGTCGCCGGCGACATTGAACGTGCCCGCCGGGCCCGATACCGTGGCCCGTTCCAGGGCGGCGAGCGCGTCCTCCTCGTGCAGCACCTGCAGGCGTGCGTCGCGTCCGAGAATGGTCGGCACCACCGGTGAGGTGAGGTACTGCGCGACGGTTGCGTTGAGGCGGGGACCGACCAGCGGTGCGAGGCGGAGAATCGACACCGCGATGTCGGGGCGCCTGCGCCCCATTCCCCGCAGATATCCCTCGATCTCGATGCAGTCCCGTGCGTAGGCGCCCGCGGGACGCCGCCGGGCGCTCATCTCCTCGGTGAACTTGGCGGGGTCCTTGGCGCTGCAGCCGTACACCACGGAGGCCGACCGCAGCACGACTTTCCGGACGGTCGGCGCCTTCTGGCAGACGGCGAACAACTGCATCGCGCCGATGACGTTCATGTCCTTCATCGCCGCGCGACTGCCCGACTTCGGCGGGCGCGCCAGCGTCGAGGCGTGCACGACGGTATCGACCTCGGCGTTGCGAATGACCTTGCCTATCAGGGGATTCCGAATATCGGCGCGCACGAACTCGGCGCGGCCCATGCGGCGCAACATGTCCTTGCTCGGCGACACCGCGTCCACCGCGATGACTCGCTCGATGTCCGGATTCTGAGCGAGCCGGGTGACCAGGTACCCACCCAGAAACCTGCTTGCCCCAGTGACCAGCACGACGCGCGGCACCGCCGTCCGCGTAGTACTGTCTCCGTCACTCACAACCACTAGGACCCCCGATCACGTAGCGAGTGACGTCAACGATACGTGCAGGAGGGGGATGGCGCTCCGCACAACGACAATTGGTCGGTCGCCCACTACGCGGAGGGTGCCGGGTAAACGACGGATGCCCGCCACCGGAGGTGACGGGCATCCAGACGCAACTCTTTACTTACCGAGTTTCCTGCGCTGCACTCGGGTGCGGCGAAGCAGCTTGCGGTGCTTCTTCTTCGACATGCGCTTGCGTCGCTTCTTGATCACTGAACCCATAGCGGGTGTCCCTCACGTTCTTCTCTAGCGTTCCTGCGCACGCCGGTCACGTACGCCTGCGCCGCTCTGGCGCCTGGGCCTCGTTTTAACTAGCTCAGCGCCTTACGACACCAGCTGGCTGGTACGACAGTCGCTAATCGTACCGGTGCGGGTCCGCTCTCTGAAAACTAGGTCGCACCGTTGCCGGCGAAACCGAGGTGACCCTCTTCGTGCCGATCGGTCAACCGGCGTCGAAGTACGAGGTTTCGAGGTAGTCGTGCACTGCTTTCGCATGCACTCTGAACGAGCGGCCCACACGGACGGCGGGCAGTTCGCCGCTGTGCACCAACCGATACACAGTCATCTTGGACACTCTCATCAGCGTCGCTACCTCGGCGACGGTGAGAAATTGCGTTCCGGCCAGGGCCGGTTGTCCGTCCGGGGCCGAGCCCTTGGACGGCTTTTTTGCAGACGTCATCAACCACTTACCTCCGGCACGTCTCGCGCCGCCGGCTTCCCCTCCGGCGGAACAGACACGCACGTGCTACTTCGAGCTTAGCGGGACGGATGGGGTTACTGCGACGGGTGTGGGCAATCGAATATTCATTCGGTCGACGTGCCGAGTTCGGCGGAACGAATCTTCGCGGCTTCGAGAGCGTCGAAAAAGGCTGTTCGGAGCCCGTTTCCCTCCAGTCGGCGGATCGCGGCCGCGGTGGTTCCGCCGGGCGAGGTCACGGCGGCACGGAGTTCGGTCGCGCTCTCCCCCGACCTGTCGAGCATCGCCGCGGAGCCGACCATGGTCTGCACGACCAGCTCGGAAGCGGTCGCCCGGGTCAGTCCGAGCCCGACGCCCGCGTCGATCATGGCCTCGGCGACCAGAAAGAAATAGGCAGGACCGGAGCCGGAGACGGCGGTGACGGCGTCGATCTGCGATTCGGGGACGACGACGACCTTGCCGACCGACGACAGGACGCCGCGCACCAGTTCGAGGTGCTCCTTCTTCACGTGCCTGCCGGGGGCGAGCACGCTGACGCCCTCACCGACCAGCATGGGCGTGTTGGGCATGACCCGGACCACCGGGAACCCGGCGGGCAGTCTCGTCTCGTAGAAGGCGGTGGGGATCCCCGCAGCGAGCGACACGAGCAGCTGCTCGCGCTCGCCGTCGAGCTCCACCTTGGACACCTCGGTGAGCGCGGCCTCGACGTCGCCCGGCTTGACGGCCATCACGATGACGTCGGCGCCTTCCGCGGCGTCGGAGGGGGTGGTGACCCGCACCGCGTACGCCGCGGCCAGCTCGTCGGCGCGCGCCGGATGCTGCTCGGCCACCACCAGATCCTTGACGGCGTGACCTGCCTGCAGAAGCCCCGAGATGAGGGCCTCGCCGATCTTGCCGCCTCCGATTACCGCAATTCTCGTCATGCCGAACAGCCTGCCACGACGCTCCGCGGCGCCTTCCTAGCGGGGGATCATCGCCAACTGCCGGCTCTGCACGACGATCGCCCCGGTCGAGTCGAGCACGGTGTGGTCCTCCTCGAACCACGCACCGCCGAGCACCGTGCTGCTGGCCATCACGCGCAGCCACCCCGGCGCCGGCTGCCTGCGCAGGTACGTGGTCAGCTGCACCGTGGGCGCCCAGCCGAACATGCCGCGGTTCATCGTCACGGGGGCGCTGATGTCTCCGGTCATGATCGCGAACAGGGCAGCCGTGTCGGGGTCGTCCTCGTCGCCCGCGCGCGGTCGCACCCACATGCGCACCTCGGGTTCACCCTGGTTGCCGGTCAGGAAGTGCGCCGACGTCCCGTCCACCCGCATGTCGCAGCCCTGCGACACGTGGACGATCTGCCCCATCGGATGGTCGGCCGTGAGCACGACAGCGTCGGTGGGCGGTTCCACCGGGAGCTGGGACAGGGCGTGGACTCCGCTGTACTGCGGCTCCCCCGCGTCGGGGACGCCGAGCGTGACCGACGCGTGCACGGCCACTCGGTCGCCCTGCTTCAGCTCCACGTCGACGAACGACACCTGCTTGCCCTGCTTGCGGACCGTCGTCGACAGCGTCACCTCGCCGGGGTCGGGGGCGGACAGGTAATTGGCACCGACCGCGAGGGGCTGCACCCGGGACAGCTCGGCGTCGCCGCTCTCGTCGAGCAGTCGTCTGCGGGCCGCGGCCGCGCACAGCGACATCATCGAGCCGCCGTGCACCTTGGGGCCGATCGTCCAGATCGGGTCGATTGACGCCTGATAGGTCCCGTCACCGGCAGCGGTGAGGACGTTGAGGTCGCGGAAGGGAGTTGAGCTCACTGCTGATCCTGTTCTTCGGGGTTCCGGAGGCGCTTCTGCGCGAGGTCCTGGTGTGCGAGGCGGCGCATCGCGGCGATCACCGGCTCGTAGATGGCGGTGCCGAGCACCGCGTAGCGGATCGCGTCCTCGGCCGATTCGGTGGGCATGAGTCCGATGTCGATCTCGGCGATCCCGCGCACGTGCCGCCCGTAGGCGTCGAGTCGCTCGTCGGTCATCGGGATGCCGGCCTCTTCGAGCCCCTCGAGCGCACGTTCGAGCTGTCCGACCGCGACGTACCGCGGGTCGTACACCTGCCCGAGCCTGTCGAGGACGGCGCGTGCCCGCGGGAACTCGTCCCCGTCGTCGACGCTGGCGTCGAGGTAGGGCGGGAGTTGCGCGATGGCCTCGCCGAGCACCTCGAACAGCGAGCCGTCGGGATGGTCGACGAGCCGGAGGATCTCCCGGATGCGCGGAATCGGGAGTCCGGCCCCGGCGAGCGCCTTGACGAGGCCGAGTCGCTCGACGTGCTTCTCGCCGTACCGGGCCTGGGTGGCGCTCGTCGCCTCGCCGGGCATCAGCAGACCTTCGCGCAGGTAGTACTTCACCGTCGCGAGTGGAATGCCGGTACGGGCGACCAACTCGGAAACGCGCACGGCCCCTCCTCCGGCTCATCGACTGTCGACCTCGGATACTCAGCACTAGATACCGAGACTATCCAATATGGCGACGAGCTTACCGCAGCAGGAAGGCGGCAGATAGGTCAGGTGTCGTCGTGATCGCCACCGGAGTGGCTGCGGGGCGACCCCGAGGCGGCGCGGCCCGGCTCGAGGTGCTCACGGGCGAAGGCCAGCGCCTGCGCGAGCATCGACGACCGTTCCCGCTGCGTCCGGGCGTYCTGTGTGTTGATCTCGATCACCGCCTGCCCGTCGAATCCGGTGTCGACGAGATGCCGGCACAACTGCGCGCAGGGCTGGGCTCCGTGGCCGGGGATGAGGTGCTCGTCCATCGACGCGCCGCGGCCGTCGGCGAGGTGGAGATGAGCGAGGCCCTCCCCCATACGCTCCGCCAGCTTCATCGCATCCATGCCTGCCGTCGCCGTGTGCGACAGGTCGAGGGTGTAGTGGGCGTGTCCCGAATCGGTGGGGTCGTAGGACGGGCTGAACGCCGACAGCGCCGCCCCCGGTCCGCCCCGCCTCCGGAGCCGCTGCGCGGATCGCTCCTTGCTGCCGAAGAAGCCGTCCGCCCGCATGGGGAACATGTTCTCCACCGCGACGATCACGTCGCTGCGCAGTTCCAGGTCGGCCACCTGATCGGCGAAACCCTCGGCGTACCGGCGCTGCCAGCGGAACGGGGGGTGCACCACGACACTCGTCGCCCCGAGCGACTCGGCGGTGCGCACAGAACGCTCCAGCTTCGCGACCGGGTCGGCGCCCCACACCCGCTGCGAGATGAGCAGGCACGGCGCGTGGATCGCCTGAACCGGAATCGCGTACCTGCGCACCAGCCCGGCCACTGCCCCGACGTCCTGGCTGACCGATTCGGCCCACACCATCAGTTCGACGCCGTCGTACCCCAGATCGGCTGCGTACCGGAACGCCGCCTCCGTGTTCTCCGGGTACACCGAGGCCGTCGACAGGCCCACCAGTACCTTCCGCCCGCGCGATGACCGTCGAACCTGCCCGTGCCCACTGTCCCCGACCATGAGCAACTCAGCCCGACGCAAGCATGAAGGCTAACGGCCCCAGAGTGACGATCATCCCGACCACGACGGCGATCACAAAGCTGGTGATGTCGTCGGTGCGACGCAGGATGCGGACCATCGCGACCAGGCCCACGATGACGAGCAGCGCCAGGATCAGCGCGACCCACGGAAAGACGTCCCACAGCTTCTCGAAGCCCTTGAAGAGCAGGGCGCCGGCGATCACGGCTACGACACCCTGACCGATGAGGACGGCCCACTCACGAGTGGAGTTCTCGCCTGCCTCGTCCTTCTTGCCTGCCTTCTCCGCTTTCGCGGCCTCGGCCTTCTCGGCCTTCGCCTCCTTGCGGGAACGGCGAGGGCTCTCGGACTTCTGAGTGTCGCCCTCGTGCTTCTCCGTGTCCGCGTCGTCGGTGGCGGCCTCGATGAGTTCCGTCTCCTCGCSCGCGTTCGCCGCCTCCGAGYCCCGGGACTGCCGCATCAGGTCGCCGGCCAGCGTCGAGCCGGACAGCAGTGCGGGTTCCGGCTTCGCCTTGGCGGGAGCCTCGGGCTTCGGCGTCTTCACGAACTTCGACGCGCCGTTCGACGGTGCCGCGGCACCCGCCGTCGCGGGGGTTCCGGGCTTCGCCGGCGCCTCGGGCTTCGCCGGGACCGCGGGC
>NZ_JBFUGT010000060.1:0-50949 GCF_056402775.1 Rhodococcus sp. P3_B8 | reverse complement strand
GGACGCGGTCACCTCGGCGGCGCACGCCGCCTCCACCACGGTCGCACCTTGCGTGCGACACTGCCAGAACAACAACCGCGCCCGCTCCGAAGCCGGCGGTCGACCGATCATCACCATCTGCGACACCCCTCATCATCAGGGACGTTGCAACGACCGGTTGAACCCGCCCAACCAGAAAGGCGCACGGGCGCGAAGCGCCTACCCGCAGACGGCGCCGCCCGACGCGGAACCGACCAGCTTCGTGTACTTGGCCAGGACCCCACGGGTGTAGCGCGGGGGCAGCGGCTCCCACCCGTTCTTGCGGCCGGCGAGTTCCTCTTCGTCGACGAGCAGTTCGAGGGTGCCCGTCCCGACGTCCAGCCGGATCTGGTCGCCGTCGCGGACGAACGCGATGGGACCACCGTCGACGGCCTCCGGTGCCACGTGGCCGACGCACAGGCCGGTGGTGCCGCCGGAGAATCGGCCGTCGGTGAGCAGGAGGACGTCCTTGCCCAGTCCGGCACCCTTGATCGCGCCGGTGATCGCGAGCATCTCGCGCATGCCGGGTCCGCCCTTGGGACCCTCGTAGCGGATGACCACGACGTCGCCGTTCGTGATGGTGCCGTCCTCGAGGGCGTCCATCGCGGCCCGTTCCCGTTCGAAGACGCGGGCGGTGCCGGTGAAGACGTCGGAGTCGAACCCGGCYGACTTCACCACCGCGCCGCCCGGGGCGAGGGACCCCTTGAGGATCGTGATCCCGCCGGTCGGGTGGATGGGCGAACTCATCGCGCGGAGCACCTTGCCGTCCGGGTCGGGAGGGGCGATGGCCGACAGGTTCTCGGCCATGGTCTTGCCGGTGACGGTGAGGCAGTCGCCGTGCAGCATCCCGGCGTCGAGCAGGGCCTTCATGATGACGGGGACGCCACCGATGTGGTCGACGTCCTTCATCACGTGCTTGCCGAACGGTTTGACGTCCGCGAGGTGCGGGACGCGGGCGCCGACGCGGGAGAAGTCGTCGAGGGTGAGTTCCACATCCGCTTCGCTCGCGATCGCCAGCAGGTGCAGGACGGCGTTGGTGGAACCGCCGAAGGCCATGACCACGGCGATGGCGTTCTCGAACGCCTCCTTGGTGAGGATGTCCCTGGCGGTGATGCCGCGGCGGAGCAGTTCGACGACGGCTTCCCCGCTGCGCCTCGCGAATCCGTCGCGACGACGGTCGGTGGCGGGCGGGGAGGCGCTGCCGGGTAGTGACATGCCGAGCGCCTCGGCGGCGCTGGCCATCGTGTTCGCGGTGTACATTCCGCCGCACGCGCCCTCGCCGGGACAGATGGCACGTTCGATGGCGTCGACGTCCTCACGGCTCATCAGTCCACGTGAACAGGCGCCGACCGCCTCGAACGCGTCGATGATGGTGACGTCGCGTTCGGTGCCGTCGGACAGTTTGGCGACACCCGGCAGGATCGAACCGGCGTAGAGGAACACGCTCGCGAGGTCGAGGCGGGCCGCGGCCATCAGCATGCCGGGCAGGGACTTGTCGCAACCGGCGAGCAGCACCGATCCGTCGAGGCGTTCGGCCTGCATCACCGTTTCCACGCTGTCGGCGATCACCTCACGGGAGACGAGGGAGAAGTGCATGCCCTCGTGTCCCATCGAGATGCCGTCGGACACGGAGATGGTGCCGAACTCGAGGGGGTATCCGCCTGCGGCGTGGACGCCGTCCTTGACGGCCTTCGCGAGCCGGTCGAGCGACAGGTTGCAGGGGGTGATCTCGTTCCAGGACGACGCCACGCCGATCTGGGATTTCCCCCAGTCGTCGTCGCCCATGCCCACCGCACGGAGCATTCCGCGCGCTGCGGTCTTCTCCAGTCCGTCGGTGACATCGCGGCTGCGGGGTTTGGGATCCGGGGTACTCATGTGTCCCAGCGTAGGCGGGACCCTCGGCGGCGGTTGGTTAACTGCGTTGCCGGGGATCGCGACCGGTCAGGGCGATCAGGCGGTCCTGCAGCGGCGCGTCGGCGGGAACGTCGACGGGGTCGGCGAACAGTCCGCTCTCGGAGAGCATCTCGCGTTGGCCGTCGAGATCCGACCAGACGCCGGCGACGAGTTGCGGGTCGAGTGTGTCGTCGGATCCGGTGGCCTTGGCGAGGTCCCATGCGTGGATGGTGACGTCGGCGATCTGCTGCCGCAGATACGGCTCGAGTGGCACCGTCCCGTAGGACAGGTGGACCTTCGTCTGCGGGTCGGTCGACGACCACGCGTGGATGGCCGCGTCCGAATACCGCTGCCATTCCGAGCGCATGTCGCCGTGCAGCGGCTCGATGTCCGGGGTCGCTTCGCCGACCGTTTTCCCCGCAAGTAGTGGGGGAACCCACTGCTGTTCCTCGATGACGTGCCGCACCAGCTGGGTGACGTCCCATTCGCGGTCCGGGGTCGGCGCCGACCAGTCGGTGATCGCGGCGACCCGTGCACCGAACTCGCGGTGGGCGATGCGGGCGAGTTCGAACCAGTCGAATGCCATGCCTTCAGGGTAGAGGCAGCCGGGTCACGATCAGCGCGATTCCAAACGATGCACCTGTCGGGGTGCTCGGGAAGGATGGGGCGCATGACCAACATCCCCACCGTGCAGTTGTCCGAAGGCCTCACCGTCAGCGCGCAGGGCTACGGCGCCATGTCCGTCGCCCCCGTGTACGGCCCCGTCGATGCCGCGGAGGCGCTCGCGACCCTCCACCACGCCATCGACATCGGAGTGACGTTCATCGACACGGCCAACGTKTACGGAGACGGCGCGAGTGAGATCGCGGTGGGCACGGTGCTGAAGGAACGCCGCGACGAGGTGCAGCTGGCCACCAAGTTCGGTCTCGTCGGCAACATCGCGAACGGCCGGCGCAGCATCAACGGCAAGCCCGACTACGTGGCGCAGGCCCTCGACGAATCGCTGTCCCGGCTCGGCGTCGACACCGTCGATCTGTACTACCTGCACCGTGTCGACCCCGAGGTGCCCATCGAGGACACCGTCGGCGCGATCGCGGAACAGGTGAAGGCAGGCAAGGTCCGCAACATCGGACTGTCGGAGGCGACCGGCGACGAACTGCGTCGCGCGTCACAGGTGCACCCGATCGCCGCGATCCAGAGCGAGTGGAGCATCTGGAGTCGCGACGTCGAGAAGCACGTGGTTCCCGCGGCGGCCGAACTGGGCATCGGCTTCGTGCCGTACTCCCCGGTGGGCCGCGGCTTCCTCACCGGAACGTACGACCCGGCCACGCTGGGCGACAAGGATCTGCGCCGCCGGTTCCCGCGTTTCGGCGACGATGCGCTGCCCGCGAACCTCAAGGTGCTCGACGTCGTCCGCGAGGTCGCTGCCGAGCTCGACGCGACGCCCGCCCAGGTGTCGCTGGCGTGGCTGGACGCGAAGGGCCGCGAATTCGGGTTGCCGTCCGTGTCGATTCCCGGCACCCGGTTCGCGGCGCGCGTCACGGAGAACGCCGGCGCGCTCGCACTCACGCTGACCGAGGGGCAGATCGCGCGTCTGGACCTGCTCGCGGATCTCACCGTCGGCGAGCGCACGGCCGATCCGACCTGGGTGTCGCTGGGTCGCGAGTGACTTCACTCAGCGGGTAATGCCTGCTGGGGGGTAGTTTGATCTGCGATGAGCAGAGTGTGGTTGGTGTGGGGCGTCGGGGTTGTCGCTTATATCGTCGCCGTCCTGCACCGAACCTCGTTCGGTGTGTCGGGCCTCGCGGCGACGGAACGATTTTCGATCAGTCCGAGTGTGTTGTCGGGGTTCGTCGTACTCCAGATCGTGGTGTACGCGGGGATGCAGATCCCGGCCGGTGTGCTCCTCGACCGGTACGGGTCGCGGATCATGATTTCCGCGGGCGCCCTCATCATGGCCTCGGCGCAGATGCTCCTCGCGCTCACCGAATCGCTGCCGCTGGCGGTCGCCGCGCGCGTTCTCGTCGGCGTCGGCGACGCGATGACGTTCATCTCCGTGCTGCGCCTGGTGCCGCAGTGGTTCGCGCCGCGGCGGGTCCCGCTCGTGTCGCAGCTGACCGGAATCTTCGGTCAGATCGGTCAGATCCTGTCGGCGCTGCCGTTGATGCTGTTGCTGAACGGGCCGGGCTGGAGTTTCGCGTACGGCAGCGCGGCGTCGCTCGGTTTGCTGTCGTTCGTGCTCGCCGTCTCCGTCATCCGCAATGCGCCTCCCGGTCTGGAGGTGGTGGCCGCGCCCGCCGGACTGCGGGAGGTGGGCAGACAGATCCGCGCCGTGTGGGGCCGTCCCGGCACCCGGCTCGGGTTCTTCACGCACATGGGCACGCAGTTCTCGATGACCACGTTCGCCCTGCTGTGGGGTGTGCCGTACCTGAGGTCGGCGCAGGGGTTGTCGCCGGCGGAGGCCGGTTCGCTGCTGACGCTGTCGGTGATCTCGGCGATCGTGGCCGGGCCGATCATCGGCATCCTCAGCGGCCGCTTCCCGATGCGCCGCTCCTATCTGGTGCTGGCCATCATGATCAGCAACGCGGCGATCTGGACCGTCGTCCTGTCGCTGCCGGGTCCGGCGCCGATGTGGTTGCTGATCGTGCTGGTGATGGTGATCTCGGTGGGCGGCCCCGGTTCCATGATCGGCTTCGACTACGCCCGCATGTTCAATCCCAGCACCAGCATGGGAACGGCGCAGGGAATGGTCAACATCGGCGGCTTCCTGGCGTCGTTGCTGGTCATCCAGGCGATGGGTCTCATTCTCGACGCGATGGGCGGGTACTCGTTCGACGCGTTCCGGGTGGCCTGGCTCGTGCAGTACCCGGTCTGGATCGTGGCGATCACGGGTGTTCTGGTGACGCGGGGGAAGACGCGGAAGCAGATGGGGTTGGTGTTGCGGCCCATCCGTCAGGTGTGGCGGGAGCGGGGCGGTCGCTGAAAGGGCTAGTTACACTCTTACATGATGTGTAACACTATAACGCATGAGCAATGAGCGATCGGAAGATCACGCCGTCCTGACGGCACCCCCGATGCAGTGGGACGCCTGGGGCGCGCCGGAAAAGCACAAGGTCCTCTCGGACGGCATCAAGGGACTGCTGCAGCAGGCCCTCGGCGTCACGATCAGGGAGCCCTCCGACCGGGCGGCCGACGACGTCGTTCTGGCTCCGAGCGCACTGTCCGACCAGCAGGTCGCCGCGCTCGCAGACATCGTCGGAGAACAGTTCTGCAGCACCGCGCACGCCGACCGGCTGCTGCGTTCCGGCGGCAAGAGCACGCTCGACCTGCTGCGCCGCCGCAGCACGGAACCGCAGAACGCACCCGACGCCGTGGTCACTCCCGGCACGGACGACGAGGTCGCCGACGTGCTCCGATACTGCGCCGACCACGGCATCGCCGTGGTGCCGTTCGGTGGCGGAACGAGCGTGGTCGGCGGGCTCGACCCCGTGCGCGACCGATTCGACGCCGTCGTCTCGCTGGACCTGCGCCGGTTCGACGCGCTCGTCGACCTCGACACCGACTCCGGCATCGCGACGCTGGGTGCGGGTGTGACGGGTCCGCTGGCCGAGGAACTGCTCGGCGCGCACGGCTTCTCGCTCGGGCACTTCCCGCAGAGCTTCATGTTCGCGACCATCGGCGGCTTCGCGGCCACCCGGTCGTCGGGGCAGGCGTCCGCGGGGTACGGGCGGTTCGAGGACATGGTGCAGGGACTGCGGGTGGTGACCCCCACCGGGACCCTCGACACGGGGCGCGCCCCGGCCTCCGCGGCGGGTCCGGACCTCGGCGAACTGTTCGTCGGGTCGGAGGGCACGCTCGGTGTCATCACCCGGGTGCGGGTGCGGGTGCACGCGGTCCCCGACACCACCGTCCGGGAAGGGTGGAGTTTCCCCGACTTCGAGACGGGCGCGGCGGCTCTGCGGGCGCTGCGGCAGGAAGGTGCGGTCCCGACCGTGTTGCGATTGTCCGACGAGGCGGAGACGGCGGTGAACCTCGCGACCACCGACAAGATCGGTGAGGAGACCGTCACCGGCGGCTGCCTGGCGATCACGACGTTCGAGGGCACGGCCGAGCACACCGCGGAGCGGACGGCGGAGGCACGTGCCGTCCTGGTGGCGCACGGCGGCACGTCCCTGGGCGAGGGACCCGGAAACGGCTGGGAGCACGGCCGTTTCGACGCGCCGTACCTGCGCGACTCGCTGCTCGACGCCGGAGCGCTGTGTGAGACGCTGGAAACCGCGACCACCTGGGGCAACCTCGCTGCGCTCCGCACGGCCGTGACCACCGCGCTGACGGAGTCGCTGTCCGGGCAGGGCACCCCGCCGCTCGTCCTCTGCCACATCTCGCACACGTACCCGACCGGCGCCTCGCTGTACTTCACTGTCGTGTCCGCGCAGGCGGACGACCCGATCGAACAGTGGCGGAAGGCCAAGGCCGCCGCCGGGGATGCGATCGTCGCCGCCGGCGGCACCATCACGCACCACCACGCGGTCGGAGTCGACCACCGCCCGTGGATGCGGGACGAGATCGGCGACCTGGGCGTCGCGATCCTGCGGGCGGTCAAGGACACGGTCGACCCGGCGGGAATCCTCAACCCCGGCAAGCTGATTCCGTGAGTACCCAGCAGGTGATCGAGAAGGTCACCGTCCTCGTCAACCCCCTCGCCGGGCAYGGTCACGCACCCGTCGCCGGCCGCAAGGGGGTGGCCCGCCTGCGTGAGCGCGGGGTCGCCGTCACCGAGATCATCGGGACGGACGCCGATCACGCGCGCATGCTGGCCCGCCGGGCGATCGACGACGGCACCGACGCGCTCGTCGTCGTCGGCGGGGACGGCGCCATCAGCATCGGGTTGCAGGCGGCGGCGCAGTCCGGGACACCGGTCGGACTGATCCCGGCCGGCACCGGCAACGACCACGCGCGCGAATTCGGTATCCCCGTCGGCGATCCCGTCGCCGCGGCCGACGTGATCACCGACGGGGAGGTGCAGGAGTCCGACCTCGCCAGGATCACGCTCACAGACGGCGCGGTGGTGTGGGCGGGCACCATCGTCGCGAGCGGATTCGACTCGCTCGTCACGGACCGCGCCAACCGGATGTCCTGGCCGAAGGGTCCGATGCGGTACAACCTCGCGATGCTCGCCGAACTGACGCAGCTCCGCCCGCTGCACTACACCATCGAACTGGACGAGGAGACGTTCCAGGTGGACGCCACCCTCGTGGCGGTGGGCAACGGACGCTCCTACGGCGGCGGCATGCAGATCTGCCCGGGTGCCGACAAGACCGACGGCCTGCTCGACGTCACGGTCGTCGACTACGGTCGCCGGTCGAGGCTGGTCCGCTTGTTCCCCCGGGTCTACAAGGGCACACACGTGGATCTCCCCGATGTACAGACCTACCGTTCACGGACGGTGCGACTGCAGTGCGACGGCATCACGGCCTACGCGGACGGCGACCGGGTCGGCCCGCTGCCGGTCACCATCGAGGCGGTGCCGGACGCCCTGCGCATCCTCAGCCACACCCCGGCCTGAGCGGTCACAACCCGCGCAACCGGTCCATCTCGCGGCGTTCGCGTTTGGTGGGCCTGCCGGCGCCGCGGTCGCGCTGCGGTATCGACGCGAGGACTTCGCGCGGTGGGGGCGGCGGTGTGTTGTCGGTGTAGCACTCGACCGCCACCACCGCGCCGACCCGTTTGGTGATCGGCCGGACGACCTCGACGATGCGTTCGACACCCGCCGCGCGAATGCGGACCTCGTCACCGGCCTTGACCGCCTGCGCCGGTTTGGCGGTGGTGCCGTTGACCCGCACGTGCCCCGACCTGCAGGCGGCCGCCGCCGCGGAGCGTGTCTTGAACAGCCGGATCGCCCAGGTCCAGCTGTCGACCCGGACGCTCGCGGGATCGGTACCGGAAATCGCCACCCGACCAGGATACGAAAGGGTGCGACTCGATTGCTGATCGCGGGTGCCGCCTCGAGGTATCGGGCGCGGTCGTCCAGAACGCCGGGCGTGGGCTGACACGATAAACGGAGTGTGCTTTCCACTTCAGGTAGCATCGAGTTCATGGTGAAGCCGGGGTCGAAAGAGGCACGGGATGCGTGCAGGCAGGCGTTGCGCACCGACGCCGAGCGCAACCGCTCGCGCGTCGTCGATGCGGCGCAGGAGGTGTTCGCCGAGCAAGGGTTGACGGCCTCCATGGCCGAGGTCGCCCGGCGAGCCGGGGTCGGCATCGCGACGTTGTATCGCCGTTTCCCCACCAGGGAGGATCTGATCACCGATGTCTTCGCCGACAAGATGAGCGCCTACGTCGACGCCATCGACGAGGCCGCGGCCGACCCCGATCCGTGGAACGGTTTCTGCGCCTACGTCGAGCGGGTGTGCGCCATGCAGGCGGAGGATCGCGGCTTCACTCACGTGCTCACCATGACGTTCCCCACCGCAAGCGAATTCGAGGCGAAGCGGGCCGAGGCCTACCGCGGCTTCGAGCGGCTGATCGAACGCGCCAAGGAGACGGGTCGGCTGCGCGCGGACTTCTCCTCCCAGGACCTGGTGTTGCTTCTGATGGCGAACGCGGGGGTGGTCGAGGCGACAGGCGCCGCGGCCCCTGATGCCTGGCGTCGTCTCATGGGCTACATGCTCCAGGCGTTCTCGGCTGTCGGCGCCGCACCGCTGCCGCCTGCACCCACTCCGTCGGCGATGCACGAGGCAATGGTGGGGGTGACGTGTGGAGCAGCGAACGGCCGATGACGTGACCGGACTGCTGAGTCTCCGAAGCTCCGACGGGGGACGGGATCTCACCCGATTCCTGATGTCGTACAAATTCGGCATCGACGAGATGATGACCAAGATCAACATCTTGAAGGACGAGTTCACCTACATTCACGAGTACACCCCGATCGAGCACGTGAAGTCGAGGCTGAAGTCGGCCGACAGCGTGCTGGGCAAGGCTGCCCGCAAGGGTATTCCGCTCACTCTCGACTCCATCCGCGACAACATCCACGACATCGCCGGAATCCGGATCACCTGCAGCTTCATTCAGGACGCGTACCGGATCAGCGACCTGTTGACGGGCCAGCAGGACATCACCCTCATCGAGGTCAAGGATTACATCGCCGAACCCAAACCCAACGGATACCGGAGCCTGCATCTGATCGTCGAGGTTCCGGTGTTCATGTCCGACCGCGTCGAATCGGTGCGGGTGGAGATCCAGATCCGTACGGTGGCCATGGATTTCTGGGCAAGCCTCGAGCACAAGATCTTCTACAAGTACGACAAGGCGGTCCCGGCCGCGCTGCTGGACGAGTTGAAGGATGCTGCCGACGTGGCCCGCAATCTCGACGTCAAGATGGAGGCCCTCCACGACGAGGTGCGCGAACACGGGGCAGCGCTACACGTCATCGCTTCGGTGGAGTAGGGCTCGACCGCGCGATTGCCGGTTGCACTGCCGGACCGGTGACGTCGCAATGTGGTTTGCATGCAACCGAATCCGGGACGGGACCAAGCGGGGTGGGAGCGGGCGGGGCGGGCGCCCGGATCAGGGCTGCGGCGATGGTCGCCCCGACCAGGAGCAGTGCGATGCAGATGTACATCGCGATGCGGAAGCCGTGCGAGAAGCTGGTGGGGTCGATCATGCTTTCGGCGTCGATCCCGGCGATCCCGGGGAGCGCGGCCACCGCCAGTAGCTGGCTGGTGCGCGCGACGGCGTTGTTGACGCCGGAGGCGATGCCGGACTGGTCTACCGGGACGGACCCGAGCACGGCGGCGGTCAGCGGCGCGACCATGGCGGACAGTCCGAGGCCGAAGACGACGACGCCGGGGAGCACGACCGTCCAATAGTTCGCACCCGGCCCGATCCGGGTCATCAACAGCAGGCCGACCGCTGCGAGTGCGGGCCCGACGGTCATCGGCAACCTGGGGCCGTGGGTCTGGGCGTAGCTGCCGGCGCGGGAGGAGAACGCCAGCATCGCCAGCGTGATCGGGATGGTGGCGACTCCGGCTTCGATCGGCGAGTATCCGGCCACCAACTGCAATTGCAGGACCAGCAGGAAGAAGACGCCGCCGAGTGCGGCGTACACGGCGAGCGTCACCAGGTTCGCCGCCACGAACATGCGCGACGCGAACAGGCTCGGCGGCACCAGGGCGTTCGGTGAGCGCCGTTCCACCACGACGAACGCGATCAGCGCGACGGTCCCGACCACCCCGGCGATCAGGTTCATCTCGATCAGACCGTAGGTGAGCGCGCCGAGGCCGATCACTGCGCACACCGACCCGACCACGTCGAGATGATCGGGAGGATGCGGGTCGCGGCTCTCGGGGACGTGCCGCATCGATGCCCACACGACGACGGCGGCGAGCGGAAGATTGAGCAGGAACACCGACCGCCAGCCTGCCACCTCCACCAGCCAGCCACCCAGTAGCGGCCCGATCGCCCCGGCCACCCCGCCGAGGCCCGACCACAGTCCGATCGCGGCGCCCCGGTCGTCTTCGTGGATCGACGCCGAGATCAGCGCGAGGCTGCCGGGGGTCAGCATCGCGGCCCCGACACCCTGCAGGATCCGCGCGATCACGAGCATCGTGATGTCGGGTGCGATGCCGCACAGGAGTGACGCCGCCGCGAACCAGACCGTCCCCCAGACGAAGACGCGGCGCCTGCCCCAGCGATCCCCGAGCGCCCCGCCCAGCAGGATCAGCGACGCCAGGGCGAGGGTGTAGCCGCTCAAGACCCACTGCATTCCCGCGACATCCGACCCGAGGTCCTCGCCGATGTGCGGCAGGGCGATGTTCACCACCGTGCCGTCCAGTAGCGCGAGGCTCGAGCCGAGAACGGTGGCGGTGACCACCCACCGTCCCTGGCGGGTGCTCAGGCGCAGCACTGTCTCGGTCATCTCCCCATGGTGCGCCGCCGTCCAGGCAGCGGGGTGCTCGTTGCGATTTCTCGCGCCGGCTTCGGCATACTCGAGCACGTGTACATCGAAGTCGACGACCTGTCCCGCGAGGCCGTGCACGGTCTGCTGGCCGAGCACCTGGCGGACATGCGTGCGACGTCGCCGCCCGACAGTGTTCACGCCCTCGATCTGCCCGGTTTGCGGGACCCGTCGGTCACCGTGTGGACGCTGTGGGGCGAGGAGACCGTGCTGGGAACCGTGGCTCTGCGTGAGCTCTCGCCGGCCGAAGGCGAGATCAAGTCGATGCGGACTGCCGCGGAGGCGCGCGGGCGGGGTGTGGCCACCCGGCTCCTCGCGCACCTCGTCGACGAGGCGCGGGCACGCGGGTACGTCCGGCTCAGCCTCGAGACCGGCGTCGAGGATTTCTTCGCCCCGGCCAGGCGTCTGTACACCGAGCACGGCTTCACCGAATGTCCCCCGTTCGGGGACTACGGCAACGATCCGAACAGCATCTTCTTCACACTCTCCCTGTGACGGCCCTGTCCGTGCGACACTTTCCGCCACGCACCTCGATATACGGAGAACTCATGGACATCATGCGCAAGGTCGCAGTCGGGGCCGTCGCGGTGGCCGGCCTGTCTTTCTTCGCCGCGGGGACGGCCGCGGCAGACCCGGTGCCGGCCCCCATGCCGCCGCCGCTACCCGCGCCGATGCCGGTCCCGTTGCCTGCCGGGACATACCTCGGCACCACCAACGTTCTCGGTGGCGACCTGATCTGGAAGGGCAAGACGTTCGGGCCCGGGTGGGTCATGGACAACTTCGGGGTGTTCTTTCCGTACATCTTCGGCATGACCACCCCGGAAGCGGGCGGTTCCCTCGTCACCGACTACAGCCCCTCCGGGCTTCCCTTCCTGACCGACCGGATCACCCCGAGGCCCGACGGCACCTACGAGGGCACCGTCTACATCAACGGCAACCCGGTGGCGGGGTACGCCCTCCACAAGTAGGCAACCGGCAAGGTTCTACACCTTCGACGGCGCAAGCGGTTCGGGAATCGAGTCCGGCGCCGTGAGGTTGGCGCGACGGGTGGGAATGACCAGCGTGATGGCCGCGGCGACGAGTGCGACACCGCAACCGATCAACAGGCCGGTTCGGAAGCCGCCCTCGGTGGGCAGGGTGTGGCCGGCGACCTGGACGCTCATCTGGGCGAGGACCACTCCGACGACGGCCGCGGACACCGCGGTACCGACCGAGCGCATCAGGGAGTTGACGCTGTTGGCGGAGGCGGTCGCGGACTGCGGCACGGCGCTCATCACGAGTGCGGGCATCGCGCCGTAGGCCAGGCCGACGCCCGAGCCGCAGATGCAGGTCACCACGACCAGGCCCCACGTCGACCCCATCAGGAACATCGACGATCCGTAGCCGAGCGCGATGACGAGGCTTCCGACGAGCAGGGTTACCTTCGGTCCGCGGGTGGACGACAGCTTGGCGCCGAAGGGGGAGACCGCCATCATCATCAGACCTGAGGGGGCCATCCACAGGCCCATGGCCAGCATCGACTGTCCCAGGCCGTATCCCGTCGACGCCGGCAACTGCAGGAGCTGCGGAACGATCAGGGACTGGGCGTACATGGCGAAGCCGACGACGACGGACGCGGCGTTGGTCAGCAGCACCTGACGGCCGGCGATCACCCGCAGGTCGACCAGCGGTTCGGGTGTGCGGAGTTCCCACCAGCCCCAGGCAGTCAACGCGATGACCGTGGTCGCGAACAGACCGAGGGTGGTGCTGCTCGCCCAGCCCCAGTCGGCGCCCTTGGACACCGCCAGCAGCAGGGACACCAGTCCGACACCCAGTCCGACCGCGCCGATGGGATCGAAGCGGGCCTTGGGCCCGTGGACGGGCGTGGCAGGCACGAAGAACCAGAGCAGCACGGCGATCAGCGCGCTGAGCCCGGCGGCGCCCCAGAACAGCACGCGCCAGCTCGCATTCTCCGCGACCGTTGCGGCGAGCGGCAGACCGAGGGCGCCGCCGATGCCCATGGACGAGCTCATCAAGGCGATGGAGGAGTGCAGGCGCTCGGGCGGCAGCAGGTCCCGCAGTGCGCTGATTCCCAGCGGAATCATGCCCACACCGATGCCCTGCAGCCCTCGGCCGATCACCATCGGGGCCAGGGACGTCGCGAGCGCACAGACCACCGAGCCCAGGACGAGCGGCACCGTGCAGATCAGCATCATCCGCCGCTTGCCGTACAGGTCGCCGAGACGTCCGGTGACCGGTGTCGCCACGGCGCCGGCGAGCAGCGTCGCGGTGATCACCCAGGACGCGTTGGAGGCGGTCGTGTCGAGCAGTCGGGGGAGGTCGCCGATCAGCGGCACCACGAGGGTCTGCATGAGCGCGGCGACGATGCCGGTGAAGGCCAGAACGGCGACGAGGCCGCCCGGTCGGACGGCGGGCGTCGGACTGTCCACACGAATCTCCTCAACTCAGCGAAACACAATTTGTGCACCATACACAGCATATGTATGGTGCACAACGTATGTACCGTGCAATGGGCTCAGGAGGCGCGTTTTCCGAGGTAGGCGGCGGCGAGTCCGCACGCGACCACGGCAACCACCGACAGTCCGGTCGATGTCCACGCCCACGAGTCCGGCCCCGGCGCGCTCTCGGATCCGACGAGCGGCGTGTACGCCGTCCACCCGTAGTCGGCGATCAGCGGGACGGCCAGCGCGGCCGGGGCCGCCAGCGACATCGCGGTGACCGATTCGCTCGACGGCAGACTCGACGCGACCGTGTACGAGGCCGCGAGAGGAAGGAGAAGCCACGTCGCACCGACGTGCAGGTTGTCCCACGGTGGGTGCTCGAACAGCGCCGACGCGGCCACGACTGCGAGTGCCGCGATGCCGGACACCGGGTGAGGGAAACGCCTCCCGAGCACGGCACCCGTCAGCGCGAGCGCCGCCGGCACCAGCAGCCACGGCCAGGAGTCCGGGAACGCCGCCACGCCGATGTCCCCCGCGGCGACGAACGCCATCGCGGCAAGCAACACGATCCCGGTGCGGCCCTCCAACCACAGCGAGGCGGCGATCACCACCACGACGAGGACGAGTCCGAACATCCACCGGCCCTGCATCGCACCGTCGGCGCCCACGTTCCAGACACGACGAACGAACCACCAGTACAGCACCAGCCCGATCAGCGGCAGAACGATCCCGGTGACGAGGGCGCGCCCGCTCACCGCGACCTCCGTCCGCTCACCGAGGTCGCCGGACGCGAGCGTGACGGCCAGAACCACGGCCGTGAGCGCGAGGAGGGCCAGCGTCACCGGCTCGAACAAGGGTTCCGGAAGGTAGTCCGCGTAGCGCCGGGGAGCCGACGTCCAGAAGTGGTCGATCGGGCCGGCGAGGAGGAGCCCGGTGAGCACCCCCGCAGCGAGTGCGGTCTGCAACCATGCCCGGTCGGCGGTGGCGCACAGTCCGACGAGACCGCCGAGGAGCAGGCCCGCACCGGCTCCGCCGAGGTACATCTCGAGGTCCCACGGCCCCGTCGCCGGAGCGACACCCAGCAGCGCCAGGCCGGCGAACGACAGCGTCGACAGGATCCGGCGGGCGCGAACCAGCGCTGCCACCAGGACGGCGACGATCGCGGCGAGGAAGGCGCCTGCGGCCGGACCGACATACAGCGCGTCCAGGCGGTTGCCGTCGACCACGAACGCGAACTCACTGGACGTGGTGGACGTCAACGCAATTCCCGCGACGAACCCGCCCAGCAGCAGGCACACGTGCGAGATCCTGAATGTCATCCCCTGAGCATCGCGTAAGGGCACCGGCCTTGAAGTGACCGACGCGCAGGAGAAGGCTGGAGGTCGTCGCTGTGCCGTCGGCAGAGAAGGGGTGGTCCGCTTGGTCATCGACAACGACGTCTACAACCGTGTGGGGGAGTCGTGGTGGGAGGAGGACAACCCACTCAACCTGCTGCACGGAAGCCTGACGCCGGGACGATTCGCCTACTTCCGTAAGGTGCTCGGCGAGACGGTCGGTCGTGACCATCGCGGACTCCGCGCCCTCGACATCGGGTCGGGCGGCGGGTTCCTCGCGGAGGAGTTCACCCGCATCGGTTTCCGGGTGACGGGCATCGATCCGTCCCCGGTGTCGGTCGACACCGCACGGCGTCACGCCGCCGACTCGGCCCTCGACATCGAGTACCGCATCGGGTCGGGCGAACAGTTGCCGGTGCCGGATGCCGCGTTCGACGTCGTCTACTGCTGCGACGTCCTCGAGCACGTGTCGGATCTCGACGGAGTGATCGCCGAAACGTCCCGTGCGCTGAAACCCGGCGGCCTGTACCTGTTCGACACCATCAACCGCACATTCGCCAGCAAGCTCGTCGCGATCAAGATCATGCAGGAGTGGCGGATGACCCGGATGTTCGACACCCCCATCCACGACTGGTCGATGTGTATCCGTCCGGCGGAACTGGCACCGATCATGGAGCGGCACGGTCTGCGGCTCGGCGAGATCGTCGGGCTCGGGCCGCGGTCGAAGAATCCTCTCCGGCTCCTCGACCTCGCCCGGGCGGGCGGAACACGGCTCAGCTACGGGGAGTTGAGTCGCCGGCTCGACTTCGGGCAGATCCGGAGCACGGCCATCTCCTACATGGGATTTGCGGTCAAGAACGGCGAAAGCCCGCCGCGACGACGCGACGGGCTTCCGGACGGGCGTGACTAGCTGTAGTCGTAGAAGCCCTTACCGCTCTTCTTGCCGAGCTGTCCGGCGTCCACCTTGCGCTTGAGCAGCGTCGGGGGAGCGTAGTGCGGCTCGGCGAATTCCGCGTACAGCGACTCCGCCGCGGCGAGGGTGATGTCGAGGCCGACGGTGTCGATCAGCGTCAGCGGGCCCATCGGGTAGCCGCAGCCGCCCTTCATGGCCTCGTCGATGTCCTCGGCGGTCGCGTAACCCGACTCGAGCATCCGGACCGCCGACGTGAGGTACGGGATGAGCAGCGCGTTCACGATGAAACCCGCACGGTCACCGGCCCGCACCGTCTTCTTGCGCAGCGTGTTCTTCGCGTAGTCGGTGACCGCGAGGACGGTCTCCTCCGACGTGACGAGGCTGACCACGATCTCGACCAGCGGCATCACCGGCACCGGGTTGAAGAAGTGGACACCCACGACCTGCCCGGGACGCTGCGTGGCGTTGGCCATCTTGATCAGCGGGATGGACGACGTGTTGGACGCCAGGATGCCCGACGGCTTCACGATCTTGTCGAGCTTCTGGAAGATGTCGACCTTGAGCGCCTCGATCTCCGGCGCCGCCTCGATCACGAGGTCGCGGTCCGCGAACTCCTCGATGTCGAGGGTGACCCGCACGCGGGCGAGCGCGGCATCCGCGGCGTCCTGGTCGAGCTTGCCCGCCTTGACCCCGCGAGCCAGGGACTTCTCGATCCGGGCCTGCGCGGCCTCGGCGAATTCCGGCTTGGTCTCGAGGATGAGAAAAAAACGGCGCACGGGCGGCGTAGCCGCCTACTTCAACAGTGCACGCGACATCACGACGCGCTGGATCTGGTTCGTGCCTTCGTAGATCTGAGTGATCTTCGCATCACGCATCATCCGCTCGACAGGGAAGTCGGTGGTGTAGCCGGCGCCACCGAACAGCTGGACGGCGTCGGTGGTGACCTCCATCGCGACGTCGGAGGCGAAGCACTTGGCGGCAGCGGAGATGAAACCGAGGTTCTTCTCGCCGCGCTCGGCGCGGGCCGCGGAGGTGTAGACCATGAGGCGGGCGGCCTCGACCTTCATCGCCATGTCGGCGAGCATGAACTGCACGGCCTGGAAGTCGCTGATCGACTTGCCGAACTGCTTGCGGTCCTTGGTGTAGGCGAGAGCGGCGTCGAGGGCACCCTGCGCGAGGCCGACGGCCTGCGCGCCGATGGTGGGACGGGTGTGGTCGAGGGTCTGCAGCGCCGTCTTGAAACCGGTGCCGGGCTCGCCGATGATGCGGTCGCCGGGGATCTTGCAGTTCTCGAAGTAGAGCTCCGCGGTGGGCGAACCCTTGATGCCGAGCTTCTTCTCCTTCGGTCCGACGACGAAGCCCTCGTCGTTCTCGTGGACCATGAACGCGGAGATGCCGTTGGCGCCCTTGTCGGCGTCGGTGACGGCCATGACGGTGTACCAGCTGGACTTGCCACCGTTGGTGATCCAGCACTTGGAGCCGTTGAGGATCCAGTCGTCGCCGTCCGCCTTGGCGCGGGTGCGCATGCTGGCGGCGTCCGAACCGGCCTCACGCTCGGACAGTGCGTAGGACGCCATGGCCTCGCCGGACGCGAGCTGCGGTAGGACCTGCTGCTTGAGTTCTTCGGACCCGTTGAGGATGAGGCCCATGGTGCCGAGCTTGTTGACGGCGGGGATCAGGGAGGAGGAGCCGCAGACGCGGGCGACCTCTTCGATGACGATGCAGGTGGCGACGGAGTCGGCGCCCTGGCCGTCGTATTCCTCGGGGACGTGGATGGCGTTGAACCCGGAGTTCACGAGGGCGACGCGGGCCTCTTCGGGGAAGCGTGCGTCCTCGTCGACCTGCTTCGCGTAGGGGGCGATCTCCTTCTCGGAGAGCGCGCGGATCGCGGACCGCAGTTCGTCGTGCTCTTCACCGAGCTTGAACAGATCGAAGTCCGGATTTCCGGCCATGGGGCGCTCCTTGCTGAGTCTCGACGGCACCGAGTCTGAATAGGCACTCCGTGCCAGGGTTATTGTCGTTCAGGCGGGCCGCAATGTTCGTGGTCGGCAAACTACTGCCACTACAGTGCAGTCAACCACGGCACTGAGTGCCAGTCAAGGGTGGTTGTCGTCACCCGGCCGCCTCAGCCCCGGCGCCGGGACAGCTGGGCCTGGATACGCCCGGTGATCTCGTCCACCGGCGTTCCCGGCGGGTACGACACCACCAGCACGGCGTCCTGTTCCTGCGTCGATGCCCCCGGAGCGACGCCGAACGTCCGGCGCACGTCGAGGAGGGCCCGCTCGAGTTCCTCAGCGGTGGCGTCGGGGTCGCCCTTGATCATGTTCCGAAGCAGGAAGTTGTGGCACGCGGTGACAGCGGCCGCGAATCCGATGACCTTCAGGGCCGGCTCGGTGGGTACGACGCCGCGCAGGTAGTCCACGAACAACCGCTCGTAGCGAAAACCGGTGACGATCTCCCGGTCGCGCAGGGCGGGCACCCGCTGCACCACCTGGTACCGGCGAGCCGACAGCTCCCGGTTCTCGCGAAACCTGTCGAAGACCAGGCCTGCCGTCCTGCAGACCGCCGCCCACGGGTCGTCGGAATCCGTGGACAGATAATCGCCTGCCTGCTGCAACAGCGATTCGTGATCGGCGAAGATCACGTCCTCCTTGGAGCGGAACTGGCGGAAGAACGTCCGCCGGGACACGCCCGCCGCGGATGCGATCTGCTCGACGGTCGTCGCCTCGTACCCGTTCTCGGAGAACAGCCGGATGGCCTGCGCCACGACGTGGACGCGGAAGTCCGCGGGATCGATGCCGGGTGTGTCGACGCGCTCGGTCATGGGGCCCAGTATCCATTGGCGGCTTTTGTCCCGCAGTGCCCTGGACCCGGCGCGTCCGAGGGGCGGATACTCGAAACAGTGCGTCCGTCCTGGTAGGGCGGGGCGAGGTCGAGTTCGAGTGTGCCCTGGACAAGGTGAAGGACCCGTTCCGGGGGCGGGAGAAACGCGCCGCCCCGCGGACCTCCGTGTTCCGGACGGCGGCGAACCGATTCCGCTCTCGGCGGCCCAGCGGGCCACGTGGTTCGCGCAGCAACTCGAACCGCTGGTCCCGATCTCCATCGCCCAGTACGTCGAGTTCCACGGTGTCCTCGACATCGACCTGCTCCGGCAGGAGACGGTGGAAGCGGCCCGCGAATTCGAATCGCCCTTCCTCAAGGTGTACGACGTCGACGGGCGGCCGCTGCAGTACGTGGACCATCGGACGGACACGTCGATCGCGTACGTCGACTTCCGCGCGGACGAGGACCCGGTGGCGGCGGCGCACGCATGGATGGAACGTGACTACGTCACGCCGCTCGATCTGAGCGCCGACCGGCTGGTCGAGACGTCGATCCTGCAGACCGGTGACACACACTTCCTGTGGTACAGCAGGATTCACCACGTTGCTCTCGACGGCTATGGGGCCATGACGATGCTGCGCCGCATCGCACACCGGTACTCCGCGAAAGTCGCGGGCCGCGAACCGGATCCGAACCGGGCGGTGAGCCTGCGGCAGTTGTACGACATCGACAGCCGGTACCGCGCCTCCGAGCGGTTCGTGACCGATCGGGAGTACTGGGCGGGGCGGGTCGCCGGGCTCGAGGGCACCACGCTGGCGCGGACGGCGGGGCAGGTGTCGGCCACCAGCACGGTGGAGAGCGCTGTCCTCTCGGACGACGTCGTGGCCGTTCTCGATTCCCGCGACAGCCTGTCGGCGGCGACGATCATCGCGGCCGCGGCGTGCTACCTGTCGCGACGTACCGGCAGAACCGATGTGCTGGTGACCATTCCGGTGTCGGCCCGCACCACGGCGGTACTGCGCAATTCCGGGGGCATGCTCGTCAACGTGGCACCGATGCCCGTCAGTGTCCGGGCCGACGACACCGTCGCGGAACTGATCGAGAAGGTGCAGCGTGAGCTGGTCGCCGCACTGCGACACCAGCGGTGCAGCCTCGACGACATCCGCCGCGACGCCGGCGACACCGCGACGACGGCACTGTACGGGCCGATGGTGAACGTCATGTTGTTCCGCCAGGAGGTCGCGCTGGGTTYGCTCCTCGGCGATTTCCACATCGTCACGTCGGGTCCGGTCGAGGACCTGCTGATCAACGTGTATCAGAGCGGCACTCCCACCCGGATCTTCGTGGACTTCCGTGCGAACCCCAGCCGCTACGAGGACGCGGAACTGCGGGAACACCATCGTCAGTTCGTCGAACTGCTCGAGGAACTGGCCACCGCAGACCCGGCGTCCCGGGTGGGCAGCATCCACGAGACCAGTTCCCGCACCGGCGAACGACTTCTGCGCGAGGCGGCGGAAATCGACTACTGGCGCCGGCAGCTGGACGGGTTGCCCGACCTCCTGCCGTTGCCTACCGATCATCGGCGGCCCGCGAGGTTGTCGCAGGCGAGCGATCGGGTCACCGTGGTGGTGCCGAGGGAGTTGCACCGCCGCGTGGCCGCACTGGCCGACGCCGCAGGCACCACCGGCCGCACGGTGTTCCTGACGGCCCTGTCGATCCTGCTGGGGCGGGTGACGGGTAGCAGCGACATCGCCGTCGGAACGGTTGTGGACGTGGGTGATCGCACGGACGTCGTGGTGGTGCGGTCGCGGTACGCGAGCGAGGAGTCGTGCCGCGACTATCTGTCGCACGTCCGGGACGTCGCTACCGAGGCGACGGCGCACACCGGTGTTCCGTTCGATCGTCTGGTGCGGGAACTCGGCGTGTCGGTGTCGGACGCGTACGCACCGATCTTCCAGGTGCTGCTCGACACCCGCGCGCCCGGCTCCCCGGGTTCTGCCGTCTCCGGCCTCGACCTGTGCGTGACCGTGACCGAAGCGGCCGACGAGTCGGGCGATCCGGCGGGTGTCGCCGTCGAATTCGGTTTCGCCGCCGACCTGTTCGACGCCCACACGATTCGGGTGGCCGCCGAGCGGTACCTCCGCATCCTCGACGCGATGGCGGCCGATCCGGTGGTTCCGGTCGGTGACATCGAGATCCTCTCCGCAGACGAACGTTCCGCGCTGACACCGGTACGAGGACGACCGGGCCGGTCCGAGCGCACCCTGCCCGACCTCTTCGCGGACGCCGCCGCACTGGATCCGGCGGCGACGGCCCTGTCGCGGCAGGGCGAGGAGTTGTCGTACCGCGAGCTGGACCGGTGGTCGACGCAGGTCGCGCGCATGCTGATCGACCGCGGGGTGGGGCCGGAATCGTTCGTCGCGCTGGCACTGCCGCGTTCGTTCCGGTCGGTGGCGTCCGTGTGGGCCGTCGCCAAGGCCGGGGCGGCGTTCGTTCCGGTGGACCCGAACTACCCGCCCGACCGAATCGACTACATGCTCGCCGATTCCGGTGCGGTGCTGGGCCTGACGGAGGAGTCGCTGCGGGGACGCTTACACGATTCGATTCCCTGGTGCGTGCTCGACGACCCGGACTTCCAGGCCGACTGCGCCGCCCGCTCCGACAATCCGGTGACCGACTCCGACCGCATCCGGCCCCTGCACCTCGACAATTCCGCGTATCTGATCTACACGTCCGGCTCGACGGGGCAGCCGAAGGGCGTCACCGTCACGCACCGCGGGCTCGACAACTTCGCCGCCGACCAGCAGGAACGTTTCGGCGCCACGAGATCGTCACGGACACTGCACTTTTCGACGCCGAGTTTCGACGCGTCCGTCTTCGAGTACCTGCAGGCGTTCGGGGTGGGTGCCACGATGGTGGTCGTGCCGCCGTCCGCGTACGGCGGCCCGGAACTGGCCGACCTACTGCGGTCGGAACGTGTCACGCACGGCTTCGTCACCACGGCTGCGCTGGGCACGATCCCGCCGGATTCGCTGGGCGACTTCCTCGACGTGGTCGTGGGCGGTGAGGTCTGCCCGCCCGAACTGGTGGCCCGGTGGGCGCCGGACCGCAGGCTRCACAACGCGTACGGTCCCACCGAAACGACCGTCATGGCGAACATCAGCGCACCGATGACCCCGGGTGACCCCATCACACTCGGCGGTCCGATCAGAGGTACCGAGGAAGTGGTACTCGACGCCCGGCTCCATCCGGTACCCGTCGGGGTACCCGGTGAGCTGTACATCGCCGGTGCCGGTGTGGCGCGGGGCTATCACCGCCGTCCCGGTCTCACCGCGGCGCGGTTCGTCGCCGACCCGTACGGCCGGGGCCGGATGTACCGCACCGGTGACGTGGTGCGGTGGCGGCCCGACCACACCCTCGAGTACCTGCGCCGCAGCGACTTCCAGGTGAAGGTGCGGGGCTTCCGCATCGAGCTCGGCGAGATCGACGCGATGCTGCAGACGCATCCGGACGTGCGACTGGCCGTCACCATCGGCAGGCCGGGACCGACCGGGGACACCGTCCTGGTCTCGTACGTCGTCCCGGCTCCGGGCAGGCCGATCGAGACGACGGAACTGCTGCGGCAGGTGCGGAACCGGTTGCCGGCGTACATGGTTCCCTCGGTCGTCGTGGTGCTCGACGAGATCCCGCTGACCCCGGTCGGGAAGCTGGACCGCGCGGCGCTGCCGGAACCGCGGTTCCTGTCCGCGGCCGCGGAGTTCAAGGCGCCAACCGACCCGGTCGAGGAGTCGATCGCCGAGGTCTTCACCGAGGTCCTCGGCGTCGAACGGATCAGTGTCGACGACAGCTTCTTCGACCTCGGCGGCAATTCTCTCGTGGCGACGCGGGTGATCGCGCGCGTCAACGCGGCGCTCGGATCGGACGTGGGTGTGCGGGCGTTGTTCGAGGCGCCCACCGCCGAACTGCTGGCCGCGTACGTTCGGCGTGCGGGGACCGAACTCGTGGACCGACCGCCCCTGGTCGTCGGGGAGCGGCCCGACCGGATCCCGTTGTCGCTGGCGCAGCAACGGATGTGGTTCATCAACCAGTTCGACACGTCGTCGGTGGCGTACAACATCCCGATGGCCGTGCGCCTCACCGGACCTCTGGACGCGGACACGCTGCGGGAAGCGGTCGGCGACGTGATCGAGCGGCACGAGTCGCTGCGCACCGTGTATCCCGCGTCGACGGACGGGCCCTACCAGGTGGTGGTCGACACCGCGGACGTCGTCCCGGACCTCACCCCGCACGTCGACGGCGACGAGTCGCTGTACGAGAGGATCGCGACCCTCCTCGCGGGCGGATTCGACGTGAGCGCGAAGGTCCCGCTGCGGGCGGCGCTGTTGTGGACCGGCCCCGACGAACACGTGCTGGTGATCGTGGTGCATCACATCGCCGCCGACGGGGCGTCGCTCGCACCGCTGGCCCGCGACCTGATGGTCGCGTACTCTTCGCGCCGGTCCGGGACGCCGCCGAGCTGGGAGCCGCTGCCCGTGCAGTACGCCGACTTCAGCGTGTGGCAGCGTCGCCTTCTCGGCAGTGCCGAGGACGCGGACAGCCTCATGTCCCGGCAACTGCAGTACTGGCGCGGTGTGCTCGCGGACCTGCCGGAGGTCAGCGCCCTGCCGCTCGACCGGAACAGGCCGCCCGCCCGCTCGCTAGAGGGAGCGACCGCGGCGTTCGCGATCGACGCGGGCCTGCACCGGCAACTGCTCCTCCTCGCGCGCGAGCACCACGCAACCCTGTTCATGGTGATGCACGCGGCGCTGGCCGTACTGCTGTCGAGGATGTCCGGGTCGGGTGACGTCGCCATCGGCACCCCGATCGCGGGTCGCGGTGAGGCGGCGCTGGACGACCTGGTCGGGATGTTCGTCAACACGCTGGTGCTGCGGACTCCGGTGGAACCGGGTGAGGTGTTCACCGACGTGCTGGCCCGGGCCCGCGACACGGATCTGGGCGCGTTCGGGCACACGGACGTTCCCTTCGAGAGCGTCGTCGACGAGCTGGCACCAGGCCGGTCGACGTCCCACTCGCCGCTGTTCCAGGTACTGCTCGAATTCCAGAACACCGTGCGCGCCCACCTCGAACTGCCGGGCCTGACAGTCGAGGCGGTCGACGTCGACCCGGGGGTCGCCAAATTCGACCTGCAGCTGTCGCTCGCCGAACATCACGACGAGAAGGGCACCGCCGCCGGAATGTCCGCTGCCTTCCTCTATGCGGCGGATGTGTTCGACCGGACATCGGTGGAGGGGTTCGGGGAACGCTTCGTCCGGGTGCTGCGGGCGGTGGTCGACGACCCGGCGGCGGTGGTGGGGGACATCCCGGTTCTCGGTGCGGTCGAGCGCGACCTGGTGCTGGACCGATGGAACCACGAGGGCGTCACCGCCGACGCGCAGACCGTGGTCGAGTTGTTCGCGCGGGTGGCCGCGTCGACCCCGGACGCCACCGCGGTCGTGTGCGGTGACGCGACGCTGACCTACGGCGGACTGGACGAGCAGGCGAACCGGCTGGCCCGGTTGCTGATCGCCGAGGGGGTGGGAACCGAGTCGCTGGTCGCGGTGATGGTGGATCGCACGCCTGCCCTCGTGGTGACGTTGCTGGCGGTGCTCGCCGCCGGTGGCGGGTACGTGCCGGTCGACACCAGCTATCCCGCCGAGCGGGTGGCAGCGATGTTCGAGGACGCGCGACCCGTCTGCGCCGTGGTGAGCGCCGAATTCGCGTCGCTGGCACCGGCCGGAATCCCGGTGGTGGCGATCGACGATCCGGCGACGGCCGGTGCGGTGGCCGAACTGTCCGGGCTGCCGGTCACCGACTCGGACCGGTTGCGGCCGCTGCGGGCCGACGCCGTCGCGTACGTCATCTTCACGTCGGGGTCCACCGGGCGACCCAAAGGCGTCCAGGTGTCGCACCGGTGCGTCGTCACGCTGCTCGCCAACACCCGGGAACTGTTCGGATTCGACTCGTCCGACGTGTGGACGCTGTTCCACTCGTACGCTTTCGACTTCTCCGTCTGGGAACTGTGGGGTGCGCTCGTCCACGGTGGCCGGCTGGTGCTGGTCGACTACTTCACCGCACGATCGCCGGACACGTTCCTCGAACTGCTGCGCCGGGAACGGGTGACGGTGCTGAACCAGACCCCGACGGCGTTCTACCAGCTGACGGAGGCCGATCGCGCGGCGAACGCCGTCGAGGACACCGATCAGGCGCCATTGTCGTTGCGGCACGTGATCTTCGGCGGCGAAGCCCTCGACGTCGGGCAACTGGAGCGGTGGTACACCCGGCACGACGACCGGGCCCCCGTGCTGGTGAACATGTACGGCATCACCGAGACCACGGTGCACGTCAGCTTCCTCGCCCTCGACCGCGCGCTGGCGGCGTCCGTGCCGGGCTCGGTGATCGGCGGCGGACTCCCCGGTCTGCGGGTCTACGTCCTCGACGGCCGGCTGCATCCGGTACCGCCCGGGGTGGTGGGCGAACTGTACGTGTCCGGCGACCAGGTGACCCGCGGCTACATCGGCAGGCAGGGTTTGACCGCGACACGTTTCGTCGCCGACCCGTTCGACCACCACCGGGCGGGGGCGCGCATGTACCGCTCGGGCGACGTCGTGAAGTGGGGTGCGGGCGGCCGGCTCGAGTACGTGGGGCGCAGCGACTTCCAGGTGCAGCTGCGCGGATTCCGGGTGGAACTCGGCGAAGTGGAGGCGGCCCTGGCCGCGTGCCCCGGGGTCGCGCAGTCGGTGGTCGTGGTGCGCGGCGACGACCGGGACGGTGACCGGCTGATGGGTTACGTGGTCCCGGAGACGGGTGCGGATGTCGACGCGGCGGCGGTTCTCGACGCGGTCGGGGCGAGCGTTCCGTCGTACATGGTGCCGGCCGCGGTCGTGGTGATCGACGCCCTGCCCCTGACGGTCAACGGCAAACTCGACCGGAAAGCCCTGCCCGAAGCGGACTTCGGCACGTCGACGGTGGGTTTCGTCGCCCCACGCAATCCGGTGGAGGAGATCGTCGCCGCCGTGTTCGCCGATCTGCTCGGCAGCGTCCGGGTGGGGGCGAACGACAGCTTCTTCGCACTCGGCGGGAACTCGCTGACCGCGACCCGGCTCGTCGCGCGCGTCAACGCTGCCGTCGGCGACCGGCTGGGCGTGCGGGACGTGTTCGACGCCCCGACCGTCGCCGGATTGGCCGCCCGCGCCGAGGCCGGGGACTCCAACCTGGAATCCCGGCCGCCGCCGGCCCCACGGGACCCGTCGCGGGAGGTCCCCGTCTCACTCGCACAGCAGCGGATGTGGTTCATCAACCAGTTCGACACGGCCAGTGCGGCGTACAACGTCGCGATCGCGCTCCGCCTCGCCGGCACCCTCGACGCGCAGGCGCTGGAGGAGGCCGTCGCCGACGTCGTCGAGCGCCACGAGTCCCTCCGCACCGTCTTCCCTCTCACCGACAGCGGTCCGCGGCAGGTGATCCTCCCGGCAGAGAAGGTGGCGCCCGCACTCACACCGCACGCCGTCGGGTCGGCGGACCTCGGCGCGGAACTCCACCGCCTGCTCTCCGCCGGGTTCGACGTGACGACGGAGGCGCCGGTGCGGGCCCGGCTGTTCGGGGTGAACGAGCACGAGCACGTGCTGGCCGTGGTCGTGCATCACATCGCGGCGGACGGTTTCTCGATGGTTCCGCTCGCCCGCGACGTCCTGTCGGCGTACACCGCCCGGTGCCGCGGCGCCGCGCCCGACTGGACCCCGCTTCCCGTGCAGTACGCCGACTACACACTGTGGCACCGAGACTGGCTCGGCGACGAAGACGCAGACGGTGCGCCTCTCGCCCGCCAGCTCGACTACTGGACCGCGACGCTGGCCGACCTTCCGGATGTACTGGAACTGCCGACGGACCGGCCCCGCCCGGCCGCCCGCACCCTGGGCGCGGGTCGTATCGAATTCGACATCGACCCGGATCTCCACCGGAACGTCGTGCAACTCGCACGCAGGCACGGATCGACCGTGTTCATGGCCCTGCACTCCGCGCTGGCCGTCCTGCTGGCGCGGCTGAGTGCGTCGGACGACATCGCCGTGGGCACCCCCATCGCGGGCCGCGGCGAGGTCGAGCTCGACGACCTGGTCGGGATGTTCGTGAACACCCTCGTGCTCCGTACCCCCATCGACGGCGCCCGCACGTTCGCCGAGCTGCTCGCGCAGGTCCGCGAGGCCGATCTCGGGGCGTTCACGCATGCGGACGTCCCGTTCGAACGTGTCGTGGAGAGCCTGCGGCCMTCCCGTTCGACGGCGTACTCACCGCTGTTCCAGGTGATGCTCGAATTCCAGAACACCGAGCGCCCCGAGTTGGAACTGCCGGGCCTCCATGTCGAACCCCTCGACCTCGCGTTCGACACGATCAATTTCGACCTCCAGCTGACGCTGAGGGAGAACGTCGACGCCGACGGTCATCCCGCGGGGATCAGTGCGGCGCTGGGGTATGCCACCGACATCTTCGACACGGACACGGTGGCCGCGTTCACCGAGCGCCTGGTCCGGATCCTGAGCGCCGTCACCGAATCGCCGGACGCCCCGGTCGGCGATGTCGACGTCCTCGGCGCCGGCGAGCGGGCCGCGCTGACGTCCGCGAGCGGAGGCCCCGGCGTGGCCGCTCGGACGTTGCCGCAGTTGCTGACGGCCGCCACGGCCAGGGACCCGGCCGCCGCGGCGCTGTCCTTCGAAGCACGCCAGGTGTCCTACCGGGACCTCGACGAATGGTCGAACAGGCTCGCCCGGCTCCTGATCGAGCGCGGCGTCGGCCCGGAACAAGTGGTGGCTCTGGCACTGCCGCGGTCGATCGAATCCGTGCTGGCCGTCTGGTCGGTGGCCAAGACCGGGGCCGCGTTCCTGCCGGTCGACCCGAACCATCCGGCCGAGCGCATCGAGTACATGCTCGGCGACTCGGGCGCCGTCGCCGGTCTCACCACGGCCGCGCTGCAGTCAGCCCTTCCCGCGTCGATCCCGTGGCTGGTGCCGGGCGACCCCGGGACCGAGGCCGAGCTGGCGCTGCTCCCGGCGGCGGCGGTGACCGACACCGACCGGACGTCACCGTTGCACGTGGACCACCCCGCGTACGTCATCTACACGTCGGGATCGACGGGCAGGCCGAAAGGTGTGGTGACCACGCACCGCGGTCTGGCGAATTTCGCTGCGACGGAGCAGAGCACGTTCGGCACGTCCGCGGCGTCCCGGACCCTGCACTTCGCGTCGCCGAGCTTCGACGCCTCCGTGCTGGAGCTGATGCTGGCGGTTGGGCCGGGCGCGACGATGGTCATCGCGTCCCCGTCCGTCTACGGCGGCGACGAGCTGGCGGAACTGCTGCTGCGCGAGCGGGTCACGCACTGCTTCGTCACCCCGGCGGCGCTCGCCTCGGTCGATCCCGCCGGTCTGGAGAGCGTGCAGTGCGTGGTGACCGGCGGCGAAACGTGCCCGCCGGAACTGGTGGCCCGCTGGGCACCGGGCCGGGCCATGTTCGACGCGTACGGTCCGACCGAGTCGACGGTCGTGTCGAGCATCAGCACCCCGCTGGCGCCGGGCGAACCGGTCACGATCGGCGCGCCGACGCTCGGGTTCACCGAGGCGGTCCTCGATCAGCGGCTGCATCCCGTACCGGCGGGGGTCGCGGGGGAGCTGTACCTCGCGGGCCCGGCGCTCGCGCGCGGCTATCACGGCCGATACCCGCTCACCGCGGAACGCTTCGTGGCCAACCCCTTCGGGCCGCCGGGCAGCCGGATGTACCGGACCGGCGACCTCGTGCGCTGGACGACGGACGGGCAACTCGACTACCTCGGGCGCACCGACTTCCAGGTGAAGATCCGCGGATTCCGGATCGAGCTGGGCGAGGTCGAGTCGGCGCTGCTCGCGCACGGCGACGTGGCGGCGGCGATCGCCGACGTGCGCCGCGACGAACGCTCGGGCGACCGGCTGATCGGATACGTGGTCCCCGAACCCGGAGCGGACATCGATCCGGGCGAGGTCCTGCAGTTCGCGGGCACGCGCCTCGCGTCGTACATGGTGCCCGCCGTTGTCGTGGTGATCGCGGCGCTTCCGGTGACGGTCCACGGCAAGTTCGACCGGAAGGCGCTGCCGGAACCGGACTTCGGTGTCGCCGTCACCGACAGTCGTCCGCCCCGCACCGAGACGGAGGCGCTGCTCGCCGGCCTGTTCCGGGACGTGCTGGGACTCGGGTCGGTGGGTGTGGACGATTCGTTCTTCGCGCTGGGCGGCGACAGCATCATGTCGATCCAGCTGGTGGCCCGCGCGAAGGCAGCGGGTCTGATCCTCTCCCCGCGGGACGTGTTCGAGCGCAGGACCGTCGCCGGTCTCGCCGAGGTGGCCCACTACGAGCGCGCGGATGCCGTGGTGCTGGAGGAACTGCCCGGCGGTGGCGTCGGCCCGGTTCCGCTCACACCCGTCGTCGCGTGGATGCTGGGACGAAGCGGCGGCCGGCTGGACCGGTTCTCCCAGGCCGTGCTGGTCACCGCGCCGCCCCGGCTCACCCGTGGCGATCTCGCCGCCGCCGTCGACGCCGTGCTGGACCGTCACGACATGCTCCGCGCGCGGCTCGCCGTCGACGAGTCGGGGCAGTGGGCCATGACGGTGCTGCCGACCGGATCGGTGCCCGCCGATGCGCTGATCCATCACGTGCCCGTGACGTCGTTCGACGCCGGCGACTTCGATGCGGTGGCGAGAGCGGAACTGAACGCGGCGGCGGACCGCCTGGACCCGGCCTCGGCCAGCATGGTGCAGGTGCTCTGGTTCGACGGTCCCGGCGGGCATGGGCGGTTGCTGCTGGTCGCGCATCATCTCGTGGTCGACGGCGTGTCGTGGCGGATCCTGATCGCGGATCTGGCGGCGGCCCACACTCGCGCCGCCGAGGGTCTGCCTGCCGCGCTGCCTGCCGTGGGGACGTCGATGCGGCGGTGGTCGCACGGACTCACCGATGCCGCGGCGGCCCGTCGCACCGAAGCGGGGCGGTGGCAGTCGATCCTGGACGGCCCCGACCCGCTCCTCGGGTTCCGGCCGCTCGATCCGGCCGTCGACGTCGATGCCACGACGGGCCGCGTCACCGTCGACGTCCCCGCACCCGTCACCGAGGCTCTCCTCACCACACTGCCGGCCGCGTTCCACGGCACCGTCGGCGACGGCCTCCTCACCGCGCTCACACTGGCAATGATTCGGTGGCGGCGGCACCGCGGGGTCGAGATGGCCGACGTACTGATCAACCTC
This sequence comes from Rhodococcus sp. P3_B8, assembly GCF_056402775.1. Classification (NCBI taxonomy): domain Bacteria; kingdom Bacillati; phylum Actinomycetota; class Actinomycetes; order Mycobacteriales; family Nocardiaceae; genus Rhodococcus; species Rhodococcus sp. P3_B8. The sequence goes on along the minus strand of NZ_JBFUGT010000060.1, from coordinate 21,277 downwards.
GAGGGTCACGGCCGCGAAGACCACGTCGTGCCCGGCGCCGACCTGTCCCGCACCGTCGGGTGGTTCACCACACTGTTCCCGGCGCGACTCGACCTCACCGGCATCGGCATCGACGCCGCCCTCGCCGGCGACGACGCGGCCGGGTCCGCGATCAAGGCGATCAAGGAACAACTCCTCGCCATCCCCGATCACGGCATCGGGTACGGGATCCTGCGATACCTGGATCCGGTCGGCTCGGAGGCACTGCGCCGATTCCGGCCACCGCAGATGAGTTTCAACTACCTCGGCCGGGTGGCGACGAGCGGGGGCGACGTGCCCTGGCTACCCGTCGCGGGCAGCGGGGACCTCGGCGGAACCCAGAACTACGACATGCCCGCCGCCTGGGTCGTGGACGTCAACGCCGCCACCACCGTCCGGGACGGCGCACCGGTACTCACGGCGACGTGGTCGTACCCCACCGGTGTGCTGGCCGCCGAGGACGTGGAAGAGCTGTCCGCACTGTGGGTTCGGGGACTCACCGCCCTGGCCGAGCACGCGAGCCGCCCGGGCGCAGGGGGGCTGACGCCGTCCGATCTCGATCTGGTGTCCGTCGGGCAGGCAGACATCGACCGGTTCGAGAGCACCTACCCGGACCTCGCCGACGTCTGGCCGCTGTCACCGCTGCAGGCCGGTCTGCTGTTCCACGCGCAGCTGTCCGAGCATCGCCTCGACGCGTATCAGGTGCAGCTGGTCCTCGACCTGCGCGGCACCGTCGACTCCGCCAGGCTCCGCCGCGCCGCACAGGGCCTGCTCGACCGGCACGCGAACCTCCGGGTGGCGTTCGCGGACACCGGTGGCGGACCGGTCCAGGTGGTACTCGCCGGGGCGACCGCGCCGTGGACCGACGTCGACCTGTCGGATCTCGACGACACCCGGATCGCCGCGGAGGCGGAGGCACTCGTCGCGGCCGACCGCGCCGTCCCGTTCGAGATGTCCGAGGCGCCGCTGCTCCGATTCACGTTGCTGCGCACCGCACCCGACCGGTACCGGCTGGTCGTGACCCATCACCACATCCTTCTCGACGGATGGTCGACGCCCCTGGTGATCAAGGACCTGCTGATCCTCTACGCCACGGACGGCGACACGACGGCCCTTCCCCACGTCACGTCCTACCGCGACTACCTGCAGTGGATCGGCAGACAGGACCACGAACGCTCCACGGCCGCCTGGGTATCCGCCCTCGCCGGCTCGGACGAGCCGACATTCGTGGCCCCCGCGGCGCGCGGCGAGCAGAGCTTCGCCGAACCCGAGGACGTGCGCCTCGACGTGGGCGAGGAGAAGACCCGGGCGCTCGAGGCCCTCGCGCGGGAACACGGACTGACCATGAACACCCTCGTCCAGGTGGCGTGGGGACTGGTGCTGACCACACTCGGCACGCGCGAGGACGTGGTTTTCGGAGCCACGGTGTCCGGCCGCCCACCGGGAGTCGCCGGCATCGAGTCGATGGTCGGGCTGTTCATCAACACGGTGCCCGTCCGGCTGCGCCTGCGCCGCGAAGAGACGCTCGCGGAACTGCTGCAGCGTTTCCAGCGTGAACAGTCCGCCCTGCTCGATCACCACTACGTGGGCCTCACGGAGATTCAGCGCGCCGTCGGGGAAGGTGCTGCCTTCGACACGCTGACCGTGTTCGAGTCCTATCCGGTGGACCGCATGGGATTGTCGGAAGACACCGACATCGACGGCATGCACGTCGCCGGGATCGAGGGGATCGACTCCACCCACTATCCGTTCACCCTGATGGCGCACGTCGACACCGGACTGCACCTGCGACTGCGATACCAGCCGAACGTCTTCCGGAGCGAGTTCGCGGAGTCGGTGGCGGCCCGCGTCGCGCGCGTCGTGCAGATCATGCTGTCGGACATCGACACACCCATCGCCCACCTCACCCTGCTGTCGGAGGCCGAACTCCAGGAGTACACCGCGGTGTCCGGGGCCCCCGCCGGGCCGCCGAAGACCCTGCCCGAGATCCTCACCGCCTCGGCCGGGAACCGGCCGGAGACGCCCGCGCTCGTCTTCGACGGACGCGAGACGAGCTACCGCGAGCTCGACGAGCGGTCGAGCGCGCTGGCCCGCGTCCTCATCGAACGCGGTGCCGGGCCGGAGACGTTCGTGGCGCTCGGGCTACCCCGATCACGGGAATCGGTGCTGGCGGTGTGGGCGGTCGCGAAGGCGGGCGCGGCGTTCGTGCCCGTCGACCCGAACTATCCCGCCGATCGCATCGAACATATGCTGGCCGATTCCGGTGCGGCACTGGGTGTGACGACGTCCGCTCACCGACACCGATTGCCCGGTTCCGTGCCGTGGCTGGTGCTGGACGATCCTGCCTTCGACCGCACGTGGGCCGCCGCGTCGCCGGTCCGCGTCACCGACCTGGACCGCCGGTCGGTGCTCGACGTCGACCACGCCGCGTACGCGATCTACACGTCCGGGTCCACCGGCAGGCCGAAGGGCGTCGTCGTCACCCACCGCGGTCTGGCGAACCTGCTCACCGAGCAGACCGAGCACTACACCGTCTCACCCGACTCCCGGTGCCTGCACATCTGTTCACCCAGTTTCGACGTGGCGATACTCGAACTCGTCCAGTCGTGCGCCGCCGGGGCGACGCTCGTGATCGCTCCCCCCGACGTCTACGGCGGGGCGGAACTGGCGGCGCTGCTGCGCCGCGAACGCGTCACCCACGCCTGCATCACCCCGGCCGTCCTGGCCACCGTGGAGCGCGACGGCATCGAGCACCTCGAGGCGCTCGTCGTGGCCGGCGACGCCGTCGGCGACGAACTGGTCGCCGCGTGGGGTGCGGCTCGGGCGATGTTCAACGGGTACGGCCCCACCGAGGCCACCATCCTCACCACGTTCAGCCGGCCGATGAGACCGGGCGAGCCGGTCACCATCGGGGGCCCCGTCCGTGGCATCGCGCTGTCGGTCCTCGATGCGCGGCTGCAGCCCGTTCCGGCCGGGGTGCCCGGCGAGTTGTACATCGCGGGACCGGCGCTGGCCCGCGGGTACCACCGGCGGCCCGCGCTCACCGCGGAGCGGTTCGTCGCCGACCCCTACGGCGGCGGCCGGATGTACCGCACGGGCGACGTCGTGCGCTGGTCCCGCGACCACACCCTCGAATACCTCGGGCGCAGCGACTTCCAGGTGAAGATCCGCGGTCAGCGCGTCGAACTGGGCGAGATCGATTCCGTTCTCACCACCCACCCGCACCTCGACTTCGCCGCGACCCTCGGCAGGCCGGGCCCGCTGGGGGACACGGCGCTGGTGTCGTACGTGCTGCCGCACGACGGCGAGGAGGTGGCGGCGCCGGACGTGCTCGCGTTCGCGGGCCGGATCCTGCCCAAGTACATGGTGCCCGCCGCGGTGGTCGTCCTCGACGAGATTCCCCTGACCCCCGTCGGCAAGCTCGACCGAAAGGCTCTGCCCGCACCGGAATTCACGTCGGCGACCATCGGGTACCGGGCGCCCACCACTCCGGTCGAGGAGGCTGTCGCGCAGGTGTTCGCCGACGTGCTCGGCGCCCTGCGCGTCGGTGCGGACGACAGCTTCTTCGAATTGGGCGGCGACTCGCTCAGCGCCACCCGGGCGGTCGCGCGCATCAACTCCGCCCTCGACGCCGGGATCGGCGTGGCCGCACTGTTCGACGCGCCGGTCGTCGCCGATCTGGCGGTCCGGATCGACTCGGCGGTGACGGCGGCCACCCCGTCGGTGGCGCTCGCCGCACGACAGCGCCCCGACCGGATCCCGTTGTCGCTGGCGCAGCAACGCATGTGGTTCGTCAACCAGTTCGACACGTCGTCGCCCGCCTACAACATTCCGATCGCCCTGCGACTGACCGGGGTCCTCGATCACGCCGCCCTGCTCGCGGCGGTCGGCGACGTCGTCGCGCGGCACGAATCGCTCCGCACCGTGTTTCCCGGGTCGGTCGACGGACCGCACCAGGTGATCGTCGATGCCGGGCGGGCCACCCCCCGCCTCGATCCGGTGGCCGCCGCCGGTGACCGCGCACTGCGGGACGCCCTCGCAGCCCTGGTCGGCGCCGGTTTCGACGTGAGCGACGAGATCCCTTTCCGCGCACGGCTGTTCGAGCTGGAACCCGAGCAGCACGTCCTCGCCATCGTCGTGCACCACATCGCCGCCGACGGGTTCTCCATGATGCCGCTGGCCCGCGACGTCATGCTCGCGTACACCGCCCGGACCGTGGGGGAGACGCCTGGCTGGACCCCGCTGCCGGTGCAGTACGCCGACTACAGCGTGTGGCAGCGGGACTTCCTCGGTGCGGTGGACGATCCGGACTCGGTGCTGTCGAGGCAACTGGGCTACTGGACGGACACCCTGTCCGGTTCGCCCGAGGTGCTGCAGATCCCGGTAGACCGGCCGCGCCCCGTCCAGCGGTCCTACCGCGGGGACGTCGTCGAGTTCGACGTGCCTGCCCGGCTGCACCGTGCGTTGAACACGATCGCAGCACAACATAATTCGACACTGTTCATGGCGGTTCACGCGGCATTCGCCGTCCTGCTGTCCCGGCTGTCGGGCACGGACGACGTCACGATGGGAACGCCCGTCGCCGGTCGCGGGCAGGCGGTGCTCGACGACGTGGTGGGCATGTTCGTGAACACGCTCGTCCTGCGGACGGTGGTGGATCCGCGGGCGTCGTTCGGTCAGGTACTGACCGCGGTGCGGGCGGCGGACCTCGGTGCGTTCGAACACGCGGACATCCCGTTCGAGCGGCTGGTCGACCATCTCGCCCCCGAACGATCCACGTCGCACACCCCACTGTTCCAGGTGCTGATCGAGTTCCGGAACGCGGAGGGCACCCACCTCGAACTGCCCGGACTCACCGTCGATTCGCTCGGCGTGGACTTGGGCGTCGCGAAGTTCGACCTGGAACTGAGTCTCGCCGAGCAGATCGACAGTGACGGCGCGCCCGCCGGACTCAGTGCCGGACTGCGGTTCGCGACGGACGTGCTCGATCGCGACACCGTGGTCCGATTCGGGGAACGGTTCCTCCGGGTGCTCGAGTCGGTCGCCGCGGCCACGGAGCTTCCCGTGGGCGATATCGAGATCCTGGACAGCGCGGAGCGGGACCGGGTGCTGCCGGCGTTCGCCGAGTCCCCGGCCCCGGACGCGACCCTGGTGGACCTCTTCGAGCGGGCCGCGCAGCGATCCCGCCGCGCGACGGCCGTCGTGTGCGAAGGCGTCTCGCTCACCTACGACGAGCTGCACACCCGGGCGAATCGCCTGGCGCGTTTGCTGATCGCGCGGGGCGCCGGCCCCGAGACCCTGGTGGCCGTCGCCGCCGCGCGGTCGGTGGACCTGGTGGTGGCGCTGCTCGCGGTGGTGAAGTCGGGTGCCGGCTATGTGCCCGTGGATGTGACGTACCCGGCGGAGCGGCTCGCGTTCGTGTTCGCCGACGCCCGGCCGGTGTGTGTGCTGACCACCGAGGCCGAATCCGACGCGGTCCGGGCGAGCGGGGTCCCGCTCCTGCTCGTGGACAGTGCGGAGACGGTGGCCGAACTCGACCGTACGTCGCCGCTGCCGGTCACCGACGGCGACCGGACCGGGCCGCTGCGCCCGGACTCGGTGGCGTACGTCATCTACACGTCCGGCTCGACGGGGCAGCCGAAAGGCGTTCAGGTGGCGCACCGCAACGTCGTCACCCTGTTCGCGAACACGCAACCGCTGTTCCGGTTCGATGCCTCCGACGTGTGGACCATGTTCCACTCGGCGGCGTTCGACTTCTCCGTCTGGGAACTGTGGGGTGCGCTGCTCCACGGCGGCCGGCTGGTGGTGGTCGACTACTTCACGACCCGCTCACCCGACATGTTCCTACGACTGCTGCGGGACGAGAACGTCACCGTCCTGAATCAAACCCCCACCGCCTTCTACCAACTCGCCGAGGCGGACCGGGTCGCCGGCGCCACCGAACTGTCCCTCCGCGTCGTGGTATTCGGCGGCGAGGCCCTCGACCTGGGGCAGCTCACCCGCTGGTACGCGCGACACGACGACACCGCCCCGGCGCTGGTGAACATGTACGGCATCACGGAAACCACCGTGCACGTCAGTCACCTGCCGCTGGACGTGGAACTCGCCGCGTCCGCGTCGGCCTCCGTGATCGGCCGGGCACTGCCCGGACTGCGCGTGTACGTGCTCGACTCCCGACTGCACCCGGTGCCGCCGGGAGTGGTCGGGGAACTCTACGTGTCGGGCGCGCAGGTGACCCGGGGCTATCTCGGCCGGTTCGCACTCACGTCGACCCGGTTCGTGGCCGACCCGCACACACCCGGTTMGCGGATGTACCGGTCCGGCGACCTCGGCCGGTGGAACGCGGACGGTCAGCTGGAATATCTGGGCCGCAACGACTTCCAGGTTCAGGTCAAGGGCTTCCGCATCGAGCTCGGCGAGGTGGAGTCGGCGCTGCTCGCCTGCGACGGTGTGGCGCAGTCGGTGGTGCTGGCGCGGCGCGAACGACTGGTGGGCTACGTGGTGCCCGAGGCGGGCCGGGTGCTGGATCCGGCCGCAATCGTCGCCGCGGTCGGCGGCCGGCTGGCGGCGCACATGGTGCCCGCGGTCGTGGTGGTGCTCGACGTCCTGCCCCTCACCGTGAACGGCAAACTCGACCGCAGGGCGCTGCCCGAACCGGACTTCGGACGGCAGGTGTCGCTCGGCCGCGCACCGGCGACGGAAACGGAGCGGATCCTCGCCGGCCTGTTCGCCGAGGTGCTCGGCCTCGAATCGGTGGGCGTCGACATTTCGTTCTTCGCGGTCGGCGGCGACTCCATCATGTCGATTCAACTCGTCACCCGGGCGAAGGCGTCCGGGGTGGTGATCACCCCGCGGGACGTGTTCGAACGCAAGACAGTTGCCGCACTCGCGGAGGTCGCGACCGCGGGAGAGCAGGCGGTCACGCTGGAGGAGCTGCCCGGCGGCGGCGTCGGCGAATTCCCCCTCACCCCGATCGTGCACTGGATGCTGGGCAGGGACGGCGATTTCCGCCGGTACTCCCAGGCTGCGCTGTTCACCACCCCCGCCGCACTGGACGAGGACACGCTGACGGCGGCGATGCAGGCCGTCCTGGACCGGCACGACATGCTGCGCGCCCGGCTGTACCGGAGTGACCGGGCCGAGCGCGGTGCGGCGATGGCGGTCGCGCCGCCCGGCTGGGTGCGGGCGACCGCGGTGGTGCGCACGGTGCCGCTCGACGCCGCCGACTCGTTCACCGAGGCCGCGTCCCGCGAACTGGACGCCGCCGCGGGCCGGCTCGACCCGGAGTCGGGTGTGATGGTGCAGGCGGTGTGGTTCGCGAGCAGCGCGACACCGGCCGCCGCGGGACGGCTGCTGATCGTCGCCCATCACGTGGTGGTCGACGGGGTGTCGTGGCGGATCCTCGTCCCCGACCTCGCCCTCGCCTGCGCTCAGGTGCTGTCGGGTGAGCCGCCCACCCTGCCCGGCACCGGCACGTCGATGCGCCGGTGGGCGCACGCCCTCACCGATGTGGCGCAGGAGCCTTCTCGCACAGCCGAACTCGACCTGTGGCGGCGGATGCTCGACACCCCCGACCCACCGCTCGGGTCGCGGCCCCTCACCGCAGCCGACGTCCAGACCTCCGACGTCGAGGTCCGGGTTCCCGTCGAGGTGACGGAGGCGCTGCTGACGACGCTTCCCCAGGCCTTCCACGGGAGTGTCGGCGACGGACTGCTGACGGCGCTGGCGTTGGCGCTCGTCCGCTGGCGCCGGGCGCGCGGGATCGAGTCGTCCGGCGCGCTGGTGAATCTCGAAGGGCACGGTCGTGAGGAGCAGGTGGTTCCGGGCGCCGATCTCGCCCGCACCGTCGGCTGGTTCACCACGATCTTCCCGGTGGGCCTCGACCTGAGTGGTGTGGACATCGACGACGCGTTCGCGGCCGGCCCCGCCGCCGGGGCCGCGGTCAAGACGGTGAAGGAGCGGTTGCAGTCGATCCCCGACCACGGCATCGGGTTCGGGCTGCTCCGTTACCTCGACGCCGAGACGGCTCCCGAACTCGCGGCCCTGCCGGGCGCGCAGGTGAGCTTCAACTACCTCGGCAGGCTCGGTTCGGGTTCCGCGCCGGACGGCGACTGGACGCCGGTCGCCGACGCGGGCCTCGCCGCCGCCGCGCACTCCGGGCTGCCCGCGGCGGCCGTCGTCGACGTGAACGCCAGGACCACCGACACCGCCGCCGGTCCCGCCCTCACCGCCACGTGGTCGTTCCCCGTCGGGGTGATCGCCGCCGACGACATCGGCGAACTCGCGAGCCTGTGGGTCGGCGCGCTCGAGGCCCTCACCGAGCACGCCCGGTCCGGTGGCGGYGGATTCACCCCGTCCGACCTGAACCTCGTCCGGCTCGGCCAGAGCGCGATCGACGACCTCGAGCGCCGCTACCCGGCGATGACCGATGTCTGGCCGCTGTCGCCGTTGCAGGCGGGCATGCTGTTCCACGCCGAACTGGCCGACGAATCGGTGGACGCCTACCTCGTCCAGCTGATTCTCGACCTCGGCGGCGACGTCGACGCCGCACGACTGCGCCGGGCCGCCGCCGCACTCCTCGACCGTCACCCGAACCTGCGCAGCGCGTTCTGTCACGACGCCGAGGGCGGGGCCGTGCAGGTGGTCTCGGGCCGGGTCGCCGTGCCCTGGCGGGAGATCGACCTGAGCGCACTGGACGAGGACGCGGCGGCCGCCGAGATCGAGCGACTGCTGGCCGCCGACCGGACCACCCCCTTCGACATGGCCACCGCGCCGCTGATCCGGTTCCTGCTGGTGCGAACGGCCGGCGGCCGCTGCCGACTGGTGTCGACGAACCACCACATCCTGCTCGACGGCTGGTCGATGCCGCTGATGATCCGGGAACTGCTCACGCTGTACGCCACGGACGCCGACCCCTCTCCGCTGCCCCGCGTGCGGGACTACCGCGACTACCTGGTGTGGATGAGCGGGCGCGACACCGAGCTGTCCGCGCGGGCCTGGGCGGACGCCCTCGCGGGGGTCGAGGAACCGACGCTGCTGGTGCCCGCCGACCGGGCTCGGCAGCTGTCGACCGTGTCGCGGGAGTGGGTGTTCGACCTCGACGAGGACCGGACCGACCGGCTGCGCGAATCCGCGCGGGCGCGCGGGCTCACCCTCAACAGCATTCTGCAGACGGCATGGGGCATCGTGCTGGCGATGCTCACCGGACGCGACGACGTCGTGTTCGGCGCCACCGTCTCCGGCCGGCCGCCGGAACTCTCCGGCATCGAGACGATGGTCGGGCTGTTCATCAACACCGTTCCGGTGCGCGTCACTCTGCATCCGGAGGAGACGCTCGGCGCGTTGCTGGAGCGGGTGCAGGCCGAGCAGGCGGCGATGCTCGATCACCACTACACGGGTCTCGCCGAGATCCAGGACGCCGCGGGTCCCGGCGTCGGGTTCGACACCCTCACCGTGTTCGAGTCGTATCCGGTGGACCGGGCCGGGCTGTCGGAAGACACCGACATCGCCGGACTCCGCGTGACCGGTGTGGATGCCCGCGACGCCGCCCACTACCCGCTGAGTCTCGTCGCGTCGGCGGCGGCGAGCCTGCACCTGAAATTCGAGTACGTGCCCGGCCTGTTCGCCGCCGGCGCGATCGAGGACATCGCCGAGCGGGTGGTGCGGGTGCTCGACGCCTGCACCGGACCCGACGTGCCGCTGGCCCGGCTGTCGCTGCTCACCGAGCGGGAACGCGCGGAACTGGTACCGGTCCGCGGTGGTCCCGCCGGCTCCGTCCGCACGCTCCCGCAGATCTTCACGGACGCCGCCGCGGTCGACCCCGATGCGGTCGCCCTGTCGTCCGGCGACGTCGAGGTGTCGTACCGGGAGCTGGACGAGCGGTCCAACCGGCTCGCCCGTGCTCTGATCGCCCGCGGACTCGGGCCGGAAAAGTCGGTGGCCGTGGGTATTCCACGCTCGATCGAGTCGGTGCTGTGCGTCTGGGCGGTGGCCAGGACCGGGGCCGTGTTCGTGCCCGTCGACCCGAACTATCCGGGCGAGCGCATCACGCACATGCTCACCGACTCGGACTGCGCACTCGGGTTGACGACGTCCGAGCATCGCGCTCGCCTGCCCGAGAACATCCGCTGGCTCGTTCTCGACGACCCCGCGTTCGCCGCCGAGTGCGCGGCCGCATCCGCGGAATCGGTCGACGACGGCGACCGCACGGCACCGGTCACCCTCGACACGGCCGCGTATCTCGTCTACACGTCGGGGTCCACCGGCAGGCCGAAGGGCGTGACCGTGACGCACCGCGGTCTCGACAATTTCGCGCGCGACCAACTCGCCCGCTTCGGAGCGGATTCCGAGTCCCGGACGCTGCACTTCTCGACACCGAGCTTCGACGGATCCGTATTCGAATATCTGCAGGCGTTCGGTGCGGCGGCGACGATGGTGATCGCGCCGACCACCGTCTTCGGCGGCGACGAACTCGCCCAGCTGATCCGGGACCGGCACGTCACACACGCGTTCGTCACCACGGCGGCCCTCGCGTCTCTCGACCCGGCGGGGCTGGATCATTTCACCGACGTCGTGGTCGGCGGCGAGGCCTGCCCACCCGAACTCGTGTCCCGGTGGGCACCGGGACGCCGGTTGTACAACGGGTACGGGCCGACCGAGACCACGGTCATGTCCAACATCAGCGATCCGCTGAGGCCGGGGGAGCGGATCACCATCGGTGGACCGATTCGCGGTGTCACGGAGTTGGTGCTGGATTCCCGGTTGCGGCCGGTTCCGGTCGGGGTTCCGGGGGAGTTGTACCTCGCCGGTGCGGGATTGGCGCGCGGTTACCACCGGCGCCCCGGGGTGACGGCGGAACGGTTCGTCGCCGATCCCGCCGAGCCCGGGCAACGGATGTACCGCACCGGCGACATCGTGCGCTGGACTGCCGAGCACACCATCGAGTACCTCGGCCGCAGCGACTTCCAGGTGAAGGTGCGCGGGTTCCGCATCGAACTCGGCGAGATCGACACCACTCTCACGGCCGACCCCGACGTCCGGTTCGCGGTCACGGTCGCCTACCGCGGTCCGGCCGGGGACACGCTCCTCGCGTCGTACGTGGTGCCCGCGCCCGAACGTGCCCTCGATACCGAGACGATCACCCGCCGTCTCACGAGCAGACTGCCCGCCCACATGGTTCCGTCCTCGATCACGGTGCTGGACGAGATCCCGCTGAACGCCGTCGGCAAGTTCGACCGCAAAGCCCTGCCCGCACCCGAATTCGACGTCGGCACGCGCGAATACCGGGCACCCGCCGATCCGGTCCAGGAGACGGTGGCCGACGTCTTCGCGGAGGTCCTCGGACTCGACCGGGTGAGCGCGGACGCGGGATTCTTCGACCTCGGCGGCAACTCACTGAGCGCGACCCGCGCGGTGGCCCGCCTGCGCGCCGCACTCGACACCGACATCGGCGTGCGGGCGTTGTTCGAGGCGCCCACGGTCGAGGCGTTCGCCGCGCGTATCGAGCACGCGGGAGCGGGTCCGTCCGGCCGTCCCGCCCTCACCGCCGGGGACCGGCCCGACCGCATCCCGCTGTCCTACGCCCAGCAACGCATGTGGTTCATCAACCAGTTCGACACGAGTTCGCCCGCCTACAACATCCCGATGGTGGTGCGGCTCATCGGCGACCTCGACGTGGATGCGCTGACCGCCGCCGTCACGGACGTCGTGACCCGGCACGAGTCGTTGCGCACCCGCTTCCCGCTCCGCGACGGCGAACCCGTCCAGGAGATCCTCGCGCCTACCGCGCCGATGCTCGCGCCGACCGCGGTCGCGGACGACGGTCGGCTCCGGGAGGAGCTCACCCGGCTCGCGACGGCCGGCTTCGACGTCGCCCAAGCCGTTCCGCTACGCGTCGCCCTGTTCTCCCTCGACCCGACGGACCACGTGCTCGCCGTCGTGGTCCACCACATCTCCGCCGACGGCTTCTCCATGGCACCGCTGGTGCGGGATGTGATGATCGCGTACGAATCCCGCGTCCACGGTCGCGCTCCCGGATGGACGCCGCTGCCGGTCCAGTACGCCGACTACACACTGTGGCAACGCAGGCTGCTGGGTTCGGAGGACGACCCCGGGTCGCTGGTCTCGCGGCAACTGGCCTACTGGGAGTCGGCGCTGGCCGGGCTGCCCGAACTCCTCGAACTGCCCGCCGACCGTCGGCGTCCCGCACAGCAGTCGTTCCGCGGCGAGCGGGTGCGCTTCGCGATCGAGCCCGGCCTGCACGAGCGGATCCGGACGGCGGCGCGGGAGCACCGGTCCACCGAGTTCATGATCGTGCACGCTGCACTCGCTGTGCTGCTCGGCCGGCTCGGCGGCACCGGGGACGTGGCGATCGGCACCCCGATCGCCGGCCGCGGCGAGGCGGCACTCGACAACCTCGTCGGCATGTTCGTCGGCACGCTGGCCCTGCGCACCCCGGTGGAGGCGGGACAGCCGTTCCGTGACCTGCTCGCGCGGGTCCGCGACGCCGATCTCGGCGCCTTCGCGCACGCCGACCTGCCCTTCGAACGGGTGGTGGACGCCGTCGGACCGGTGCGGTCGACCGCCCACTCGCCGCTGTTCCAGGTGTCCCTCGAATTCCAGAACACCGAGAATCCCGCTCTGCGGTTGCCGGGGCTGACCGTCGAGGGGCTCGATCCCGACCTCGCCGTCGTGAAGGTGGACCTCGAGGTGATCCTCGACGAGCGGTTCGCCGCCGACGGCACCCCGGCGGGCATGGTGGGTGCGATCGACTACGCGACCGACCTGTTCGATGCCGACACGGTGCGCGGGTTCGCGGAACGGTTCGTGCGCATCCTCGGCACCGTCACCGCGGAACCCGGTGTTCCGGTCGGCGACATCGAGATCCTCGGCACCGACGAAGTCGCGGCGCTCACCCCGGCGCGCGGCGCACCCGACGCCCCGAATGTCCTGCTGCCGGAACTGCTGTCGGCCGCCGTCGAACGAGACCGGGGCGCCGACGCGGTGTCCTACCGGGGCCGGACGATCAGCTACCGCGAACTCGACGAGGCGTCGAACCGGCTGGCGCGCCGCCTGATCGAGGACGGTGCGGGACCGGGAACCACCGTCGCGCTGAGCCTGCCGCGCTCGATCGAATCGGTGCTGTCGGTGTGGGCCGTCGCTCGGACGGGCGCCGCGTTCCTGCCGGTCGACCCCGGGTATCCACTCGACCGCATCGAGCACATGCTCACCGATTCCGGGGCGGTGTCCGGGGTGACCCTGCGGGCACACCGAGATCGGCTGCCCGGCACCGTGAACTGGATCGTGCTCGACGACGCCGAAGACGAGGAACGGATCCGGCTGCAGTCGCCTGCCCCCGTCATCGACGCGGACCGGACGGTACCGCTGCACGAGGCACATCCCGCGTACCTCATCTACACGTCCGGATCCACGGGCGTCCCCAAGGGAGTGGCCGTCACACACCGCGGCCTGGCGAACCTCGCCGCGGAGGAGCGCGACCGCCTCGCCGTCACACCCGGCGCCCGGGTGCTGCACTTCGCGTCGCCGAGTTTCGACGCGTCCGTGTTCGAACTGGTCATGGCATTCTGCGCGGGCGCGACGCTGGTGATCGCCCCACCGACGATCTACGGCGGCACCGAACTGGCCGCACTGCTGAGCAATGAGCGGGTGTCCCACGGATTCGTCACCCCGACCGCACTGGCGTCGATGGACCCCCTCGGCTTCGAGTCGCTGCGGATGCTGGTCGTGGCCGGTGAAGCCTGTCCACCCGAACTCGTCGCCCGGTGGGCGCCCGGCCGCCGGATGTTCAACGCCTACGGGCCGACCGAGACGACGATCATGTCGAACATCAGCGACGCGCTGGTGCCGGGCGAGCCGATCACGCTCGGCGCACCCACCCGCGGCGTCTCCGAGGTCGTGCTGGATTCGCGGCTGCGCCCGGTGCCGGTCGGTGTCGTCGGTGAGCTGTACGTGTCGGGACGCGCTCTGGCGTCCGGGTATCACCGTCGGCCCGATCTGACGGCGTCCCGTTTCGTGGCCGCCCCCTGGGGTGCCCCGGGCGAGCGGATGTACCGCACGGGAGACGTGGTGCGGTGGCGCCGGGACGGCACCCTCGAGTACGTCGGGCGCAGCGATTTCCAGGTGAAGATCCGCGGGTTCCGCATCGAACCCGGCGAGATCGACGCCGTACTCACCGATCATCCCGACGTCGGGTTCGCCGTCACCATCGGCCGTGCCGGGCCTGCCGGGGAACCGCTGCTCGTCTCGTATGTCCGGCCGATCGGCGGTGCGGACGTCGACACCGCGGAACTCACCCGTCTCGTCGGGGAGCGTCTGCCGGCCCACATGGTGCCCGCCGCGATCGTCGTCCTCGAACAGATTCCGCTGACGCCGGTGGGCAAGCTGGATCGCGCCGCACTGCCCGCACCCGAGTTCCTGTCGGGCGCCGCCTTCCGGTTGCCGGCGAACGACCTCGAGGCGGCGGTCGTGGACGTCTTCGCCGAGGTGCTCGGGCTCGACCGGGTGGGGGCCGAGGACAACTTCTTCGAGAGAAGCGGCAACTCCCTGCTTGCGACGAAGGTGATCGCCGCCCTGCAGGAGAGGCTCGATCGGAAGATCCCGCTGCAATGGATGTTCCTCGATCCCACCCCGGCCGGCCTCGCCCGCAGGATCGCAGTGCCGTCGGCCGAGAGCGGGGTGACGGAGGCGCTGGGGGTGGTCATTCCGCTGCGCACGGAGGGCACCGGACGACCGCTGTTCTGTGTCCACCCGGGAATCGGGCTCTCCTGGGGGTATGCGGGTCTCGTCCGGTATCTGCCCGCCGACCGCCGTGCGTTCGGACTGCAGTTGCCCACGATCAGCGGGGACGGCGACTACCAGTCGATCGAACAACTCGCGCACCGGTACGTCGAGGAGATGAAGGCCATTCAGCCGGAGGGACCGTACGACCTGCTCGGCTGGTCGCTGGGCGGGGTCATCGCCCACGCGATGGCCGTCGAACTCCAGCGTGCAGGCGACGACGTCGCCACCCTCACGGTCATGGACAGCTATCCCGACAACGGCGAGGATCCGCTGTTCGGGAAGCTCGACATGCGGGATCTGCTCCGCGGCCTGGGGCTCGTCGTCGCCACCGACGGCGAGCTCACGTACGAACGCGCGGCGCAACTGCTGAACGAATCGTGGGGCAGTGACTCCGGGCTACGCGGAGAACACCTCGCGCGGATCAACGCCGGATACGAGAATTCGCGAAATCTGGTCCACCGGTTCGAGCCGCAGGTCTACGATGGCGAGCTGCTGATCTTCCCCGCGACCGGCGACGACGACGGCACCACGCGCTCCCGGTCGGCGGACGAGTGGCGGCCGCTGGTGACCGGTCGAATCGTGGAGCACCGGGTGGACTGCGGGCACAACGACATGATCGAGCCGCAGTCCCTCGCCGTCATCGGTCCGGTGTTGTCGGGGTATCTCGAGGCCGGTCGCACCCGGCGCCGCGACGACCGAATCCGCTGAACGGAGCCGTGCCGCTGTGCAACGATGGGGTCTGTGCGCCCTGTGGACGGCGAACGAGTTTTCTGGGGGACGGCGAAAAGCTACCGCCTCCCGCATTCGCGAGCCAGGATACGGACGCGGTCACGCTGTGAGCGGTCGGGGATACCTTATGGGGAGGAACCGCCGTGAAGCCCGTCGACACGCGGAAGCCGGCAACACACGATTCCGAAGGGGAGCCGTTCCCCCTGTCCGCGGCGCAGCGTGCCACCTGGTTCGCGCAGCAACTCGACCCCGCGGTGCCGATCTCGGTAGCGCACTATGTGGAACTGCACGGCGACCTCGACATCGACCTGCTGCGCCGGGAGACCATCGCGGTGGCCCGCGAATTCCAGTCGCCGTTCCTCAAGGTCGTCGAGGTCGACGGCCGACCGATGCAGTACGTGGACCACGCCACCGACACGTCCATCGCCTTCATCGACTTTCGCGGTCAGGACGACCCGGTCGCTGCCGCGCACGAATGGATGGACCGGGACTACCAGGCCCCCCTCGATCTCGATGTGGATCGACTGTTCGAGACCTCGATTCTCTGCGTCGGAGAGTCGCATTACCTGTGGTACAGCCGCATTCACCACGTCGCGCTCGACGGATACGGCGCCATGACGCTGATCAACCGCATCGCGCACCGGTACTCGGCCTCGGTGGCCGGCCGCGAACCGGATCCGAGTCGCGCCGCGACCCTGCACGAGCTGTACGACGTCGATGCCCGCTACCGGTCGTCCGACCGCTTCGAGGCGGATCGGGAGTACTGGGCGAAGCGAGTCGAGGCCGTCGACGGATCGACTCTGGCCGACGCGCCCGCCCCCGCACTCGCCAGGAGCAAGGTCGAGAGTGCCCTGCTGTCCGAGGCGGCCGTGTCCGGTATCCACGGCGCCGACAGTCAGGCAAACGCCACCGCGGCAGTCACGATCATCGCCGCCTTCGCCTGCTACCTGTCGCGAATCACGGTGAAAACCGATGTCCTCGTGAATGTTCCGATGTCCGGCCGGACCACGTCGGTGCTGCGCAACTCCGGCGGCATGATGGTCAGCGTCGCGCCGCTGCCGATCACGGTCGACGAGGACGAGACGGTCGCGGACCTCGTGTCACGGGTCAGGCGAGAGCTGATGGGCGCGTTGCGGCATCAGCGGTGCAGTGTCGAGGACATCCGCCGCGACGTGGGCGCGGGCAGCGGCGCCGATCTCCACGGACCGATGGTCAACGTCATGCTGTTCCACCAGAACGTGCAGCTGGGTCCACTGGTCGGCGAATACCACATCGTCACGTCGGGTCCGGTGGAAGATCTCCTGGTCAACGTGTACCCGAGCGGGACACCGGCCGAGATCTTCGTCGATTTCCGGGCCAACCCGAACCGATACGAGGACGTGGCGCTGCGCCTGCACCACCGGCACTTCGTCGAACTGCTGGAAGAGTTCATCTCGGCCGACCCGCAGGCCCGGGTCGCGACGATTCACGAGGTCACGGCCCGCGACGGCGAGCGACGACGCCGCGAGGCGCATCAACTCGAGTACTGGACGGATCAGCTGGCGGGGATCCCCGAAGTGCTGAACCTGCCGTCCGATCGGCCGCGGCCCGTCGCGCAATCCGGGCGGGAAGACCGCGTAGAAATTCCGATCGGCGCGGAAGCGCATGCCGCGGTGCTGGCCCTCGCGCACAAACACGACACCACCGCGTTCTCGGTTCTGCACGCAGCGTTCACCGCGCTGCTGAGCAGGCTGTCGGGCGTCTCGGATGTAGTGATCGGAACCACGACCACGGTGGACCACGACCGGAACCTCGTGGCGCTCCGTACCCGCGTCGAACCGGACACGTCCTTCACGCGTCTCCTCGGCCACGTCCGCGACATCGACCGGGAGGCGTTCGAGCACCGCGACGTCCCATTCGAACGGGTGGTCCGGACGCTCGCCCTCGGCGATTCGCCCGCGTACTCGCCGATCGTCCAGGTCCTGCTCGAGTGCAGTGACGATCCGGAGACGTCCGGGATCGGCCGACTCGACCTCCGGGTGACCGCGACCGAGACCTTCGACGCCGACGGCATCCCGTCCGGCATCACGGCGACCCTCGGGTTCGCCACCGATCTGTTCGACCCCGGCACGGTCCGTCGCCTCGGCGAACGGTTCCGCCGAACCCTGGAGACGACCGCCGGCGACCCCGGACTCGTCGTCGGCGACGTCGACGTCCTGTCCGATACCGAACGGGCCACCCTCGTTCCGGTGTCCGGCGGGCCGGGGCGACGGGGCCGCACACTGCCCGAATTATTCTCAGCGGCAGCACGATCCAACCCCACCGGTGTCGCGCTCTCGTATGACGGTATCGAGATGACGTACCGCGAAGTGGACGAGCGCTCGAACCAGTTGGCACGCGTCCTCGCCGAACGCGGTATCGGGCCGGAGAACTTCGTCGCACTGGGCATGACTCGCTCGATCGAGTCGGTTCTGTCGATGCTGGCGGTGGCCAAATCGGGCGCGGCCTACGTGCCGGTGGACCCGAACTACCCGGCCGAACGGATCGAGCACATGCTGGGCGATTCGGGTGCCGCCCTGGGCGTGACGGTGTCCGCCGTCCGTTCCCGGCTTCCGGACGCGATTGCGTGGCTCGTGCTCGACGACGAAGAATTCCGGACCCTCTGCGCAACGCAGCCGGTATCCGTCGTGACCGATGCCGAGCGGGCACGGCCCCTCCGCGTGGAGAACCCGTCCTACGTGATCTACACATCCGGTTCCACAGGCAGGCCCAAAGGCGTCGTGGTCACACACGGTGGCCTGGACACCTTCGCGGCCGAGCAGCACTCACGATTCGGAGCGACGCAGACATCCCGGATTCTGCACTTCTCCACACCGAGTTTCGACGCGTCCGTCTCCGAGTACCTGCACGTGTTCGCCGCCGCGGCAACCATGGTGATCGTGCCGCCCACGGTCTACGGCGGCACCGAGTTGTCCCGGCTCCTGAAATCGGAGCGGGTCACTCACGGATTCGTCACCACTGCCGCGCTCGGAACGGTCGAACCGGACGGACTCGCCGACTTCGGGGACGTGGTGTTCGGCGGCGAGGCGTGCCCGCCGGAACTCGTCGAGCGGTGGGCGCCCGGTCGCAGATTGTGCAATGCGTACGGGCCCAGCGAGGCCACCGTCATGTCCAACATCAGTGCGCCGATGTCACCGACCGGAGCCATCACGGTGGGCGGTCCGCTCCGCGGATTCCACGAGGTCGTCCTCGATGCGCGGTTGCAACCCGTGCCGCCCGGCGTCGCCGGAGAGCTGTACGTCGCGGGTGACGGCCTCGCTCGCGGATATCACGGCAAATCAGCGTTGACGGCCGAACGGTTCGTGGCCAACCCCTTCGGCGGCCCCGGCGAGCGGATGTATCGAACCGGGGACGTGGTGCGGTGGCGAACCGACAGCACACTGGAGTACTTGGGCCGCAGCGATTTCCAGGTGAAGGTACGTGGCTTCCGCATCGAGCTCGGGGAGATCGACACCGTCCTCCACACCCATCCGCGCGTGCGGACCGCGGTGACGATGCCGCGAACGGCACCGTCCGGCGACACGGTGCTCGTGTCGTACGTGGTGCCTGCGGCCGGGCATCAGCTCGCGACTGCTGAGGTGATCGAGTATGCCGCAGAGCAATTGCCGACGTACATGGTGCCGGCGGCGATCGTGGTACTGGACGAGATCCCGATGACACCGGTGGGGAAGCTCGATCGTGCGGCACTGCCGGCGCCGGAATTCCTCTCCACGGCCGCCGAGTTCCGTGCACCTGCCACTCCGGTGGAGCGGGCCGTCGCGCGGGTGTTCGCCGACGTACTGGGTGTGGAACGAATCGGGCTCGACGACAGCTTCTTCGACCTCGGCGGAAATTCACTGGTCGCGACGAAAGTGGTGGCGCGGGTCAACGCCGCCCTCGGCGTCGACCTCGTGGTGCGGACCCTGTTCGAGGCACCGACGGTGGAGGCACTGGCGGACCGGATCGAGGGTACTCACGCGAGGCGCCCCGACCGCCCGGACCTGGTGGCGCAGACGCGTCCCGACCGGATCCCGCTATCGCTCGCCCAGCAACGTATGTGGTTCGTCAATCAGTACGACACCTCGTCACCGGCCTACAACATTCCGATGGCGCTCCGACTGTCCGGAACGCTCGACGTGGAGGCGCTCCGGGCCACGGTGGCGGACGTCCTCGAACGACACGAATCGCTGCGCACGGTGTATCCGGCGTCAGTGGACGGACCGCATCAAGTGATCCTGCCACCGGGGGAGGTGATTCCGGACCTGGATCCGACGGTCTGCGACGACGAGGACGCGGTGCGCGCGCGGATCGCCGAATCGACCGCTCGGGGCTTCGACGTGAGCACCGAGGTGCCCGTGCGTGGTGACCTGTTCCGGACCCGCCACGACGAGCACGTCCTCATGCTGGTGGTGCACCACATTTCGGCGGACGGAGCGTCGCTGGCCCCACTCGCGCACGACCTGATGGTGGCGTACTCGGCGCGGGTACAGCAGCAGGCACCCGGCTGGGCGCCGCTGCCCGTGCAGTACGCCGACTACAGCCTGTGGCAGAGGGCGGCCCTCGGCAGTGACGAGAATCCCGGCAGCCTGATGTCGGCGCAGTTGGAATACTGGAAACAGACGCTGTCCGGCCTCCCCGACGTGATGGATCTTCCCTTGGATCGACCGAGGCCCGCGGACAGAGCATTACGGGGTGGGATGGTCCGGTTCCCGGTGTCAGCGGAACAGCATCGGGCGCTTCTGCTCCTTGCGCGGCAGCGCAATTCCACGATGTTCATGGTGATGCACGCGGTGCTGGCGGTGCTGGCGGCGCGGCTGAGTGGTTCCGGAGACATCGCGATCGGGACGCCGATCGCCGGGCGCGGCGAGGAAGCACTCGACGACGTGGTGGGGATGCTCGTCAACACTCTGGTCCTGCGGACGASCGTCGAGTCCGCCGCGACGTTCGGCGAGGTGCTGTCCCGGGCGCGGGAGGCGGATCTGGCGGCGTTCGGTCACGCGGAGGTGCCGTTCGAGAGCGTGGTGGACGCGGTCGCACCGACCCGCTCGACCGCGTACTCACCGCTGTTCCAGGTTCTCCTGGAGTTCCAGAACACCGCCCCGGCGCACCTCGACCTGCCGGGACTTACGGTGGAGATCCTCGATGTCGAAACCGGTGTGTCCAAGTTCGATCTGCAGTTGACGCTCGCGGAGCGCTACGACGCGTCCGGGACGGCAGCAGGCATCGACGCGTCGTTCACGTTCGCGTCGGACGTGTTCGATCCGGAGACGGTCACGGGATTCGGGGAACGGTTCCTCCGGATTCTGGCGGGAGTGGTTGCGGATCCGGATGCGCCGGTCGGTGATGTGGAGGTTCTGGGGCCGGGTGAGCGGGCGTTGGTGGTGGGTTCGTGGAATGCGACGGGTCACCCGGTGCCGCGTACCACCCTTGCCGGCCTGCTCGACGCGCAGGTGGGGCGGACTCCTGGTGCTGCGGCGGTGGTGTGTGGGGATGTGGTGTTGTCGTATGGGGAGTTCGGTGCGCGGGTGAATCGGCTGGCGCGGTTCCTGATCGGGGCGGGGGTGGGTCCGGAGTCGTCGGTGGGTGTGGCTGTGCGTCGTTCGGTGGATTTGCTGGTGGGGTTGTACGCGGTGGTGAAGGCGGGTGGGGCGTATGTGCCGATAGATCCGGATCTGCCTGCCGAGCGGGTGGGTTTTGTGGTGGGGATTGCGGA